>JAUNNU010000100.1:5307-10785 GCA_030537295.1 Bacteroidia bacterium | reverse complement strand
GGACTTCGCGAAATCCAAAAGGGCGGCGTGGAAAAAGTAAAAATAGAAGTCCCCTCAAATCTATTTCGTGTCCTTTGCTGTCGCGCCAAAACGTCAAGCCGGATTCTTCGCCTTGATTGTATGCATTTTTCAAAAACTGATTAATCACGTAATTTTCAAACAAACCGCCTCTAAGGTAATGATTTTCAAGTTGTCGTGAATTGCTTATTTCGAGAAGCGAACAGGCAAGGCCGGTGTCGTGGAAATACAGTTTTGGTGATTTCACGAGTCTTTTTGAGAAATTGTTGAAATCAGGACGAAGAACATGGACGATGTAGCTTGTCTCTAACACACTCAGCCACGCTTGGGCTGTCGTGACGGCAATGCCGCAATCGTTGGCGAGCGAGGAGAAGTTGACAATTTGCCCGATTCGTCCGGCGCATAATTTTATGAATTTCACAAACAGCCCTAAATCGGAGATGTTTTTCAGTTGCCTGATGTCGCGTTCAACGTAAGTCCTTATGTAATAAGGGTAATATTCTGTAGGCTGCATTTTTTTGTCGTGAAGACGAGGATATCCGCCTTCAAATATCTCCTCTTCGACTGTTTCCGCCAAGATGCCGCCATTAATCAATTCTTTTCTGGAGAAAGGCAGTAGCTCGAGAATGGCCACACGCCCCGCCAAAGACTGTGAGATTTGTTGCATCAATGAGAAATTCTGAGAGCCAGACAGGACGTACATCCCGTCTTTTGCAGACATATCCACGTGTGTCTGTAGATAGGAGAAAAGGCTTGGCATCAACTGCGCTTCATCGATTATTGTCTTGTCGGGGTGCGATGCGATGAAACCTCGCGGGTCATCATTGGCAAACGCTCTTTGGTCTAAATCTTCCAACGAAACATATTGATAATCAGGGAGTATATGCTGCAATAATGTTGATTTCCCCGATTGTCTTGGCCCTGTCAGCAAAACAATCGGGTAAATCTCCATCATTCTCCGCAGCTTTGCGGTAATAAATCGTTCTATCATGGCAAACTAAATTTTTCGCAAAGATAGAACAAATTTTCGATTGAATGCAAAATTTGTACAAAAAAAACGATATTATTATTTTTTATCTTTTTCTTTCGTCCAAGCATCCACAATCATCATCAAGGCTCCGTCGCCGCACACGTTGACGGCTGTTCCGAGGCTGTCGAGTGCGATGCTCAGCGTGACCGTGATGGCAATCATGTCGGGGTTGAAGCCGAGCATGACTTCAATCATCCCGACGGCGGCCATGATGACACCGCCCGGGATGCCGGGCGCGGCGAGCACGGTTATGGAGAAAATCATGATGAAGCCGAGATACTGTATCGTGGTATATGGCATGTCGAACATCAACATCGTGGCGACGGTGATGGCCACCGTCCTGACGGCCGCGCCGCTCAGGTGAATGTTGGCGCACATCGGGATGACGAAGTTGACGACGTTCTTGCGCGCGCCCATCTTCTCGGCGCAACGCAACGTCACCGGGAGTGTCGCCGCTGACGACGATGACGCGAGTGCCGTTATCAACGCAGGAAACATGGTCTTCAATAACTTAAATGGATTTCTGTGGCTCACGAGGCCGGCGATGGCATATTGCGCGAGAAGCACCACGATGAAAAGAATCACCATGACGACAATCACCTTTATATATACGTGCGTCACCATTTTCATCTCGCCCGAAACCTGCATCTTCATGAACATCCCGAAGATGTAAAAAGGCAGAAGCGGAAGCACAACCTTTGTTATTATCATCATGACGACGTCGCGAAGCTCGTTTACGAAGCCTTTTATCACGGGCATGCTGAATTTCAGGATGGCGAGACCGAACATGAAGCTGAGCAGCAGGGCCGACATCGTGTCCATTATCGGCGGGAAGGCGAATGTGAAATACGGCGCAAGGTCTTCGGCAGGGATGACGCCTTCCATGGAACTTCCGACTCCGGCTTTCATCGTGACTAATTTCGGGAAGACAATGTCGCTCACGCCATACGTGAACATCCCGGCGAGGACTGTCGATACATACGCCAAAAGCACTGTGATTACCAACATCTTACCGGCTCCGTTGCCGGTGTCGGCGATAGCCACCGTCACAAGCGCCAGGATGAGCAGCGGCACCGTGAAGCTGAGGAGCGACGAGAATATCGCATTGAAAGTGGTGAAGATTCTGACGAACCACAACGGCATGAATGTCCCGAATGCGATTCCGAGGGCGATCATCGCGATGACAGCCCAAATCAGGTTGCCGGAGAAAAATTTCCAGATTTTCAAAAGAGTCTCTTTCATTTTATTTTTATTTTTTATGTTTCCAGAAGTCGGCGTTCTTGATGTTCAAATCATTAGGGTCAAAAACAGGCTCTTTGCCTTCTTTCTCTTGCTTTTCGTAGGAACGGAGGCAGCGGAACACGATTGGTGACAGCAGCAGTATCGCAATGATGTTTATCCATGCCATCATGCCGACACCGATGTCGGCCAAGTTCCAGATGGTGCTGGCTTCAATAACGGTGCCTAAGAACATCATGATGATGATGACCGCGCGGAAGATGTTGATTACAAGATGTTCGTGCTTGCTTTTGCAAAACAGATATGAGATGTTGGTCTCCGAGTTGTAGTAATATGCTAACACTGTCGTGAATGCGAAAAACAGCAACGCTATCGAGATGACGATTCCTGCGGCGTAGTTCCCTGTCAGTGTTGCGACAGCCGATGTGGTGTACGACACGTCCGGTTCGCCGAGTTCTGCGATGGGAGAGCGGAAGATGATGCCGCCCTGCGGGTCGATGACGTTATAAGTCTGGCACGCTAAAATCATGACGGCTGTTGCCGTGCATACCATCAGGGTGTCGATATATACCGAAAACGCCTGGACGAGGCCCTGTTTCACCGGGTGTGACACGTTTGCGGAGGCCGAGACGATGGCACCTGAACCCTGGCCGGCTTCGTTGGAGTACAGCCCGCGTTTCACGCCCATGGAGATGGTCCAGCCCATGATGCCTGCGAACGCCTCGTTGAATCCGAAGGCGCTTCTTATCATGTTTGAAAATGCTGCCGGCACTTCGGATGCATTGGCGATCAGAATCACTATCGAAAGTGTTATGTAACCTATTGCCATGAAAGGTGTCACAATCTCCGCAATCTTGGCGATTCGCTTCACGCCGCCGATGATTATCAATGCCAGCAGCACCGCCAATATGGCTCCTACAATCCACTTTTCAACTCCGAACGTGTTGTGGAATGATGTCGCTATTCCGTTTGACTGTATCGGTGGCGACAGGACACCGAGTCCGATGACGGCGGCTATGGCGAAAACAGTGGCGAATACTTTGGAGTGAAGTCCTTTCTCGATATAGTAGGCCGGACCGCCACGGAATTGCCCCTCGTGCTCGTCTTTGAAGACCTGCGCCAGCGTCGATTCCGCGAAGGCGGTGGAGGCCCCGAAGAACGCCACGATCCACATCCACACTATCGCGCCCGGCCCGCCGAAGCCGATGGCCGTGGCCACACCCATGATGTTGCCCGTGCCGACTCGTCCCGACAACGCCATGGCAAAAGCCTGAAACGAGGTCACGCCGCTTTTGTCACTCTTGTCCGATGAAAACAGCAGACGCACCATCGTCCTGAGACGTCTTATCTGAACAAATCGCAACCCAAACGAAAAATATAAGCCCGTGATGAGGCATAAGATAACCAAAACAGGACTCCAAATCCAACCGCAAATTAAATCTGTTATATGACCCATAATGTTATTGTTTTAGTGTTTTTACCGCTGATTTACATAATGTTATAAATGTGAACAACTAATTGTTCGTCGTTTTGCATACTTGAATCATCTCACTTCAAATGAGAGGAAAATTCAAACGGCAAAAATAGTGTTTTTTTCAATCGGATTGATTTAAAAATGGAGTTTTCCCAATTTATTGAAAAATAAATATTATCTTTGCAAAAAATTTTTCAAAAATGGATAACGCTTTATATATTTACAATAGCTTGAAGAGATTTAAGGAACCTTTCCGTCCGATTCATGAAGGTCATGTGGGAATGTACGTCTGCGGTCCGACCGTTTATGGTGACGCTCATCTCGGCCACGCCCGTCCGGCGATAACTTTCGACCTGGTTTTCAGATACTTGAAACATCTCGGCTATAAAGTTCGTTACGTCCGTAACATCACCGACGTCGGGCATCTCGAACACGACGCCGATGAAGGCGAGGACAAAATCGCGAAGAAAGCCCGCCTCGAAGACCTCGAACCGATGGAAGTGGCTCAGTATTACACCGTCAGATACCATCAGGCGATGGACAGGCTCAACGTCCTGCGTCCTTCAATAGAACCGCACGCCTCCGGCCATATCATCGAGCAGATTGCCATGATACAGAAGATCTTAGACGCAGGTTTCGCTTACGTCGAGAACGGCTCGGTCTATTTTGATATCAAGAAATACAGCGAGAAATATCATTACGGCATCCTTTCGGGAAGAAATATCGAGGAGATGCTCAACAACACGCGCGAACTCGCCGGACAGAGCGAGAAACACAACCAGATTGACTTCGCCTTGTGGAAGAAGGCCGAGCCGAAACACATCATGCGCTGGCCTTCGCCGTGGAGCGACGGTTTCCCTGGCTGGCACATGGAATGCTCGGCGATGGGCTGCAAATACCTCGGCGAGGAGTTCGACATCCACGGCGGCGGCATGGACCTCATGTTCCCGCACCACGAGTCGGAGATAGCGCAGTCGATGGCCGCCAACGGGAAGGCACCGGTTCGTTATTGGATGCATAACAACATGATTACCATAGCCGGACAGAAGATGGGCAAGTCGCTCGGCAACTTCATCACGCTGCCGGAATTCTTCGCCGGAAGCCACAAGAACGCGAAAGGCGAGGAGATGCTCGCGCAGCCTTACAGCCCGATGACGATACGTTTCTTCATCCTCCAGGCGCAATATCGCAGCACCGTCGATTTCTCCAACGAGGCGCTTCAGGCCGCCGAGAAAGGCTACAAACGTCTCATGGAAGCCGTTGACCTCCTTGAGAGACTTTCGGCCACCGACGGAGCGGAAGACCTTGGCGTTCAGAAGATTATGGATGCATGCTACGACGCGATGAACGACGACTTCAACAGCCCCATCGTGATTGCCAACCTCTTCGAGGCGGCTCGTATCATCAATTCCGTCAAAGACGGTCATTCGAAGATCAACGCTTCTGAACTCGACCTTTTGAAGGAGCTCGTCCAGACGTTCGTGTTCGACATCCTCGGTCTCGTGAAAGCTGACGGCGGCGCGGAAGACAACGGCATCGTTGACGGCTTGATGAGCACCATCATTGACATCAGGAAGGAAGCCCGCGCGAAGAAAGACTGGGCCACCTCCGACCTCATCCGCGACAAGCTCGCCGCCCTCGACATCGTGCTGAAAGACGGGAAAGAAGGGACGACGTGGAGCAGGAAATAGTCTTTAGTTGTTAGTCTTTAGTCGTT
>JAUNNU010000100.1:0-5297 GCA_030537295.1 Bacteroidia bacterium | reverse complement strand
GGATGCTGATGAAGCTGAAGGCTAACAACTGATTTTAATAAATTCCAAAAAACCAAAATATGAAATATAGTGATTACAAACAGCTTATAGTATGGCAGAAGGCAATGGATTTGGTTGTGGAGGTTTATTCTCTGGTGAAATTATTGCCTAAAGAAGAATTATATTCGTTATCAGATCAGATGAGACGGGCTGTTGTATCAATTCCATCTAATATTGCTGAAGGATCAGGACGTGGTTCTGATAAAGAATTTATTCAATTTTTATCAATATCTCGAGGCTCGTTGCGGGAACTTGAAACTCAGATAGAAGTTTGTGAAAAACTCAATTATATTGATAGTTACAAAGATTCAAAAACCAAGATTTTGATAACAGAAATAAGCAAAATGCTAAATTCGTTAGCTAACTCATTAATAAAAAAATAGACTTTAGCTTTTAGCTATAACACTAAAAACTAAAGTCTAAAGTCTAACGACTCTTATCCGAGTTGGACGCGTTTGAAAGCTGTGACTGTGGCTTCCTTGTCGGCCTTCTGGATGAACTGGCGTACTGTCATGCTGCCGTCGAGCAATGAAGCCTGGTCGAGGAGGCAGTTTTCTTTGAAGAATTTTGCCACGCGGCCTTTGGCGATGTTCTCAACCATTGCTGGTTTGACGTTTGCAAGAGCTTCTTCAGTGACTTTCGCTCTGATTTCGCGTGCCTGCTTCGCCTGTTCCTCTGTGATCCAGCCTTTTGCCATGTTGGAGTCGATGTGAGCGTCTGAATCGACGTGTGCAGGGTTGATGCCGGCTTTCTTCAAGGCGACGTCAACGGCCTTGGCGGCCTGTTCCTGTTTTGTCTTTTCGACTGCCACTTCGTATTCGCGTGTCTTTGTCTCTGCCGGGACGTCGTTCTCGTCAACGGCGATTGGTGACATTGCTGCTGCGTGCATTGCTACTTCGTGGGCTGTCTCTTCGATGCCTTCGAAGGCTTTGTTGAAGCCGACGATGGTGGCGAGACGGTTGCCCTGGTGGTTGTAGTTTGCAACGTAAGGAGCTTCGATGACTTCGAGGTGCTTGAGTTCTGTCTTCTCGCCTGTCTTGGCTGTGAGGTCAGTGACGAGTTCTGCGACTGTGCGGCCGTTCATTGTGAAAGCCTTGAGTTCGTCGAGGTTCTTGATCTTGTTTTCGATGGCTGCGTTGAGGAAACTCTTTGCTGTTCCAACGAAGTCGGCGTTTGAACCCACGAAGTCTGTCTCGCAGTTGAGCATGACGACGGCACCGTATGTGTGGTCGGCTGTTGTGGCTGAGATGACGACGCCTTCAGCTGCTTCGCGGTCGGCGCGTTTCTCGGCGATTTTCTGGCCTTTCTTGCGGAGGAAATCGATAGCTGCTTCTTTGTCGCCGTTGCATTCAACGAGGGCTTTCTTGCAGTCCATCATACCTGCGCCTGTCATCTGTCTGAGTTCATTGACTTGAGCTGCAGTAATATTCATTGTTCGTGTTTTTTCTTTGTTAATAATTAGTTTCTCTTGTTGACAGCTTTGCGAGGGCGGCGAGGACGTTTCTCCTCTTCTTTTTCTTCCTCTTCGGCTGTGTTGTCCAACATTTCTTCTTCGGCTTCTTCTTCGGTTGCGTCAGAATCCTTCATGTTGTTCTTGCGTTCGTTCATGCCTTCCTCGATGGCTTCGACCATCTTGCTGATGATGAGTGCGATTGACTTTGAAGCGTCGTCGTTTGCCGGAATCGGGTGGTCGATGAGGTTAGGATTTGAGTTTGTATCGACGATGGCGAAAGTTGGGATGTTGAGTTTTCTTGCTTCTGCCACTGCGATATGTTCTTTGATGACGTCAACGACGAACACTGCGCTCGGGAGGCGGTTGAGGTCTGCGATGGAACCGAGGTTCTTCTGGAGCTTCTCAAGTTCGCGTTCGACCTGAAGGCGTTCGCGTTTTGACAGGTTGTTGTACTGTGAGCTTGTCATCAGTTTCTGGAGGCTGGTCATCTTACGCACTGCCTTGCGGATTGTGGTGAAGTTTGTGAGCATGCCGCCTGGCCAACGTTCTGTCACGAATGGCATGTTGACTCTCGAAACGAGTTCGGCGACGATGTCTTTAGCCTGTTTCTTTGTAGCTACGAAAAGGACTTTCTTTCCTGCTCTTGCCATCTGCTGAAGTGCCTGTGCTGCCTCGTCAATCTTAGCCTGGGTCTTGTACAGGTCAATGATATGGATACCGTTACGTTCCATGAAGATGTACGGTGCCATGTTCGGATTCCATTTCCTTCTGAGGTGACCGAAGTGGCAACCAGCATCTAATAATTCTTCGAATGTTGCTTGTGTCATGATTTCTTTTCCTTTTGATAGACTAACGTTTACTGAACTGGAATTTCTTACGTGCACCTGGCTGACCTGGTTTCTTACGTTCGACCATACGTGGGTCACGACGCATCAAACCTTTGGCCTTGAGAACCGGACGGTACTCATCGTTGTTGATCTTGCAGAGTGCACGGGCGATTGCGAGACGGAGGGCTTCTGCCTGACCGTTGATGCCGCCGCCGTTGAGGTTGACCTTGATGTCGTATTTCCCAAGGTTGTCCGTGAGCATCAATGGCTGTTCAACCACGTAATGCAGGATGCTTGTCGGGAAATAGACCTTGTAGTCACGTTTGTTAACCGTAATGGTGCCGTTGCCAGCTTTCATGTAAATACGGGCGACGGCTGTCTTTCTTCTACCTAACGCGTTGATTACTTCCATTTTACTTACTTCTTATTAATTGTTAATACTTGTGGTTGCTGGGCCTCATGCTTGTGATTAGGTCCTTCATAAACGTAAAGATTACGGAAGATGGCATTGCCAAGGCGTGTCTTTGGGAGCATGCCTTTCACTGCGTGTTGGATGACGAATACAGGTTTCTTTTCGAGAAGATCCTTTACGGTTCTCACGCGCTGACCACCAGGATAACCTGTGTAGTGTACGTAAACCTTCTTGTCCATTTTGTTGCCGGTGAGGACTACTTTCTCGGCATTGATTACGATGACATTATCGCCACAATCACTGTGGGGAGTATAGCATGCCTTCCTCTTTCCTCTTAAAACCTGAGCAATTTCTGATGCCATGCGGCCCAGAACTTGTCCTTCAGCATCAACGACATACCATTTCTTGTTGGCATGTTCCTTGTTGACGCTAACTGTTTTGTAACTTAATGTATCCATTTAATTTTTAATTAGTTTATGTGTTTTATTACACTATTTTCCTCTTGAAAATTTCGAGTTGCAAAAGTACAAATTATTTTCATACGAAAAACATTTTCAATGAATTAATTTTCAACATTTTTTAAACGCCTGATTTTCTCCCTTTTTGCAGTATGTTTTACAAAAACATCCACACCTTATTAATATAAGGCACTTCCTGATTTGGAAAAATGATGTGAAAAATAATCGGTCGCTTTGCCTTTGGAATAATCAATCTGCTTGGGCTTTGTTGTTGATGAACAATTAAATCAAAAAAAATTATTTTTTTTTGGTGTCGCATTAAGAAATTATTGATACCTTTGCAACTCGAAAATGAAGAATATATTCAATGAAAAAAATTAAAAATACTAATTAATTAAATGTTTTATCTATGAAGAAATTATTACTTATCTCATTGATGCTGATTACTTTCAGTTTCGCAAAGGCTCAAGACATCCCCGGCGGCTTCGACCAGACTTTCGGCGACTGGGGTTTCACCACTCAGGAAATGAACAACTGCGCCGTCTTCAATCTCGGAAAAGGCTCTGTGGCACTACAGTCGGACGGCAAGATTGTGACTTTCACCGAGTATGCACCGGATTACGGACAGGAGAAGATCCTCGTCATGCGCCACAACACTGACGGCACCCTCGACACCTCATACGGTGACAACGGCCTCCTGCACCTTGCTCCGGCTAACGGCATCTTCTACCCGTTCGACTCTGAAATCGTGGAAGACGACAACCTGCTCATCGTGGGCTACACCTACAACAGCAGCGGCGGCAACATGTTCCTGATGAAGTTGGATTCAAACGGCAGCCCTGTCAGTTCCTTCGGCAACAACGGCTATGTAACATACAACAAGTTGGCCGATTGGACGTTGGTCACGAGGTCGTTGGCAGTTCAGCCCGACGGCAAGATAGTTGTCAGCGGCGAATACGGCAAGGACAACTATTCCACCTGCCTCCTCCGTCTCTCGGCCGACGGTCAGCTTGACCCGACATTTGGCGACAACGGCATGTTCATCAACGAGTCGTACGACCATCTGGGCCATTTGTCGATGTCGATAGGCGAGAGCGTCGCCATCGCCCCCGACGGACGCATCTACCTCTGCGGCTGGCGCGCCACACCGGATGAATACTGGGGCTCGACCTACGACAGCAAAATCGTCTGTGTTGATACAAACGGCAGCCTCGTCACCACTTTTGGCGACAACGGTGTCAAGGAAATCAGCTTCAGCGAGATCATCGATGAAATCAACGACTGCGAAGTGATGCCCGACGGCAAACTGGTGGTCGCTGGCCAAGCCGAAATCTATGTCGAAGACCCAGGCGAGGGTCCGAACTACGAGCTCTTTGTCGCCCGTCTGAATGAAGATGGCTCGTTCGACACAAGCTTCGGCAACGACGGCGTGACAAAAGTGCAGTACATGGAAAACTCCAACCACTACTGCCATGAGATGACTGTCGCCGAAGACGGTCAGATCTTCATCGGCGGTTACTTCTGGGACGAACTGAAAGACGTCCTGATCACAGGCTTCAACCCTGACGGCACACTGAATCTCGAATTCGGCGAACAAGGCTTCACACACTTCTCATTCGGCGGCGTCAAGACAAGCTGCATCACCGACCTCGCCATGCAGCCAGACGGAAAACTCGTTGCCATCGGACACTACGAACACGATGAGGCTTTCGCCGACTACCTTTTCTGCCGCTTCCACACATCATTGAGCCTTGATGATGATGTCGAGGAAAACACAATGACCGAATACGTCAGCACTTATCCTAACCCAGCTGTTAATGAAGTCAATTTTGTGAACCTCGAAAACGAATGCGTCGCTAACGTTTACGATGCCATGGGCCGTCTGATCATGAGCGAGACTGTTTCAGCCAACGGCAAACTGAATGTTTCCAACCTCACTTCAGGCAACTATTTCGTCGAACTTATTAACGGCAGCCAAATCATCAAGACAAGATTCACGAAGTAATTTGATTTACTAAATATCGAAACGAAAAAAGCCGGCATTACGCTGGCTTTTTTTGTGACTTACAGCGTGAAAATTCGCCAAGTTCCCAATCAAAAATCCGCCA
>JAUNNU010000208.1 GCA_030537295.1 Bacteroidia bacterium | reverse complement strand
CAGGCTCGCTCGCGGCGTAGCCGTTTTCTGTCCTGAAGCTCGCGGCTTCGATTCTTGGGGCTTCGTAGCCCGTTCCTTTCATTTTGTTGTTTTCCATTTTGTTGATTATTACTATGTTTATTTATAAATTTGATTCTGTTCAGCATTACTGACCAAGCGGACAGAACATGCATATTGGGACAAAGCTGAATTATTATTCAAGTGATTAACCCCACTGGCAAGACATCCACTTTTCAATGTAAGTCTGTTTTTATTTTCACTGCTGTGTGGTGTTGACGAATTGTAGATACAATACTGCTGCTGAAGATGTATACTATTACTGCCCAAACGGCATCCTGATGCTGGAAGAAAAACAACACCAGCTTTCTCCAGCTTGCCGAATTCTTTAACATCAAACACAGCCACATCATTCCATATATTAACATCATCGCCACTTGGTGAGGAAGTCGTATAATTGACATAAGTCCGCAATATTTTTTTATCAACATCATTGGGCCATGAGAAATTGTCAGGGAATATGAAAACGCCATTAACATCATTGACTTTTACGAACGCGAAACGGGCATTCTCAACCTTAACCCCATTTTTACATTCCAATGTTGAAGAACTGCGGCAATCAGTTCCTGCAACTGCATTTATGAAAGGCCCCATAAGCCATCCCCATTCATTGCTTGACAATGTTCTCCAAATCTTCTTTGCCGCAGAATTACCCGGAAGTGTTTCTATACAACCCCAGTCAGATTTATGTTCAACAGAAAGTCCGTTTCTTGAAACTGCAGCATAATTCGGACCATAAAAACTCAGAGTATGTTGGTTGTTAGTATTAATTCTGGAGTATGTGGAATAGGGCATGAAATGCTTTTGGTTTCCTGAATTGTTGTCACGTGTATCAACAAATCCGGTGCAACCCCATCCGAACAGGTCGCGTGCAGTTTTTTTATCATTGGCTAACCCTGCTTGTACAGTGGGATTTGGATTTTCCAATGTTTCATCATATCCGGAGCCATAATTAAGAAATGAATAGCCATTGACATCATCAACATTCCCTCTTGTGGTGACAGTAAGATTATTATTTGCATATCCGATATAGTCATATTGTTTTTTTGCGAAACGCCATGTTCCATTTTCACCTCCACTTAAATCTCCCAGATACTGAAGATTGCCCTTGGAGAACTTTATCTGTGTGTCGTCGTCCGTTCCTTGGATGCCGTCGTTCCCATTATTGACGGTGAATATTGCCGGCAGATATGGCAGCTCGCCCAATTCAACACTTTTCACATTGCTGTAAAATGTGTTTGCGGCGAATCCACCGTCAGGGCATTCAAGAGATTTTCCGACGAGACCCTGCGAGAACTCCAAAGTCTGTGTGCCTGGCGTGACAGCCATATAGTATATACCATCCACGGCGGTTGTTACATTGTCAAGATAGATGTTTTTTCTATACCTCACTCTGCCTTCCGAATCAAAACTGCCGGATTTCACATTGAACTTTATTGCTGAAAATCCGCCGGTACACATAACTTTGTCGCCCAATGTCTCTTTTGTTTCCGCTGCCATTCCGAATTGCAGCTTCACTATCGACATCATGCTGGTCATCGTAATAGTGCCGAGATTTGTTGTGCCAGCGGTAACGTCATTGATTTCCCCATGCATCAGATGCAGGTGTTCTGCAATATCGGCAAGTTTTCCCGTCTGCTGTGATATGTCGTATGTGAAATAAGTGTTACTCGTAAGCGTAAACTCTTGACTTCCAGTGTAATAGAAATGGAGATCCTGTGTGGCTGTAGGTTTGGCAATTGAACCGGTGAAATATGCGGAAGCACCCGGATTCTGTGCGGAAATGTCGCCGAGATAGCCGTCTGTTTCTCCGACTACGTGAAGCACATCGCCAATTTTCCATGACACAATTCCACTTGTGGAAATCTCAGTCTTTGAGCCGACGCTGTTGTCAACATTCAACGAGACTTCTATCATCTCGCCCGAACCGCCTCCATTGGGTCTCTCAACGATTCCCTTCTTGCACTGCGTCAAAAAAAGAGTTGCACACGCAAGAGTTATTACCACTAATATATTCTTCATTTTGCTCATGATTTTTAATTTTTAAGGTCTTTAAAGTCGATTAATGTCATTAATGTCCCGGAAAACGGTTCCCTGAAACCCTTGAAACCTCTGAAACTTTGAAACC
>JAUNNU010000207.1 GCA_030537295.1 Bacteroidia bacterium | reverse complement strand
TAGACCGCCTTGTTCAAAAGATATGTATAATTGTTCTCACCCATAATTCCCTTAAGCAACACATATCCAGTTTTAACTAACCATCTTGGAAAACGGAGAACAATTTTTGCTCGTCCTTGTTCACGCTCAGACTTGATATAATCGGGCGTCCACATTGGTTTATCGTCTTTAATAATCCGGACATCATTCTTCGGTTCTTCAGAACACCAATTAACCATCGACAATACAGCTTTATCTATATTCAATATTTCATATTCCGTTCCTTTGCCTATCTGATAAGCAAGGTTCGGATATTTCAAATAATAACGTTTTTGAATGTCGCGTTTTATTTCCGGTGTGTATACCGGAGAAAAACGGAAGATCGTATAATGTGGCAGCTTTCTGCACTCTTCTTCTGCCATCTTCTTGCTCTTTCCATAAGGAGTAACAGGATTCAACGGTGTTTGTGCGTTTACCGTTTCTCCATTAAAGAAACCAAATACATCGACCGTACTGATAAACAGCACAGGTCTTTCACCAGCAAGATTGAAGATATTCTTCGCACACTCGACATTGATGTGATAGTATCGCTCCCAAGAGAGATCATCTTCGTTCTTGGTATGAGCTAATGCAGCCAAGTGAATGATTCTATCAACTTTATAGTTATTAAAAATGATTTGCAGTCGTTCCGTATCATCTAGGTCGCACATATGGTGGAAGTAATCTCCACCACAGCTTGTATCTGATGACCTGTCTATACCAACAACTGCATATCCGGCATTAAGCAACGCTTTCACAAGCTGACTGCCAATCATTCCTTTTGCACCGGTTACAAGTATTGTGTCTTTCATTTGAACACCTATTATTACTGCTGTTTAACTAATGTTTTTTCGCTATCAACCGCATATTCCACTAAGCAGTTATACATTTTCTTAGGCATTTTCCCAAATATTGAACAGATAATCGCCCACACTGTCCAGAAAATCATTTTGATGTCAAACACAATACCCTGTTTTTTCACATAGACATATTCTAGTTCTCTTCTAGTCGGAAGCACTTTTTCTATGTAGAGTTTTTCATCTGTGTCCTCAAACTGATCCCCATAGATATAATCATATATAGCTGCCGGGCCGGATAAACCTGGTCTAACATTCTTCACTTCATCATATTTGCCAATACGGAACAAATCAATCTGACTTGGAGCAACAGGTCTCGGGCCAACAACAGACATATCTCCTATGAAAACATTCCATAATTGAGGGAGTTCATCAATTTTTAACTTCCTAATAATTTTCCCCCATGCGAATATGCGGCTTTCTTCCGGTCTGAGGGTTTGGACTTCTTGATTAGTTGACACTCGCATAGAACGAAATTTCAGCATTTTGAATTCTTTATTATTTTTTCCTATACGATCTGCTTTGAAGAAAACAGGGCCAAAATCATTGATCTCGATTCCGATAATAGTGACTATCCAAATGGGAGATAAGACAAGTAAAGCAATGCTCGAAGCAACTACATCAAATACTCTTTTAATAAAACTATACATTGCCAATCTCCCACTTCATTTTATTCTCTAAAAAACACAGCTTCGAACGCTTCTGCATAATTACATCCTGCTTGAACACCTCGATAAGCCGCAAGACCTGTTATAGCTTCTGCTGATCTTGGATGGGGATAATCTCGCATGACGCCTTTGTACGCCGCCAACGCTTCAAGTTTTACATCCACACCACATTTTCCAATCTCAACAAAATAGTTCGGCGAAAACCGATTAGCCGATGAATCAAACGACCATTCTGTTGATGACGGAACTTCCATATATACAAACTGTTTTAAGCTCGGGAGTCCATCTCTTCTCTGGAACAACCTTGAAGCTGCTTGTGCAGCATAACTTGTCATGACATGATCATTATTGGTATCTGAGGGGTGATGTGTGAAAATCGCTTCCGCCTGAAAATCCTCGATACATTTTTCTATAAACTGAACCAGTTCAAGATGGGGAACCGTATTCATTTTGATGTTCGGAAAATTGCTTGAATAGCACTTTTTCACTCCCATGATTCTCATAGCCTTAGCTTGATCTTCAGATAAAGAATCTGAGATATTTGCACGAGCTGCTGCATGGTTAGCCATTGTTGCAACAGCTACGTTATTCCCTTCCCTTATCAACTTGTTTATGGTTGCTCCCGCACCTAACACTTCATCATCAG
>JAUNNU010000099.1:2385-10869 GCA_030537295.1 Bacteroidia bacterium | reverse complement strand
CGGCGCAGGATACGCACTTTCAAAGAGGAGAGAGTAGAGTTAAAAGTTAAAAGATTAAAGTTAAAAGAGAGTTAAGAGTGTGGTTTTCACTTTTAACTCTCTTTTAACTTGAAAAACCTCCTCAATCTCCTAACCTATGTACATAAAATCCAACGACCTTTTCAAAGACACGAAGCCGGAGACGATTTACGATTCCGTGCCGCGTCCTGTTGTCATCGCCGACAACCTGCTCACCCCCGAAAACATGGGTTCGATGATACGCCTCGCATGTAACATCGGGGCTTCCGACATGATTTTCCTCGGTGTGAAGCCGACGCACAACATCAACAAGGTCCACAAGAACGCCGCTTCGAGCAAGAACTCGAAGATCTGGTATTTCACTGAAGAGACGGATTTGAGGAAGCTCGTTCCAGCGAACAAGAAGATTGTCGCCATTGAAACCACGACCGATGCGACAAACATATACGAGACGGAGTTGCCAAAAGACGTGGCGTTTGTGGTCGGCAACGAAACCAACGGCATGAGGCAGGAGATCCTCGACCAATGCGACATGGTCGTTTACATTCCGGTTCCGGGAGTGAACTGCTCGCTGAACGTCAGTCACGCCGCGAGCGTGGCGTTGTTTGAATGGTTAAGGCAGGTCTCTAAATAAAAAGAGCCGCATTGCTGCGGCTCTTTCTTTTTCTGCTCGATTATGTTTTCAATTGTTACTTCACGACGACGCGCTGTACTGTTGTGTTGTTTGCGTTGTCGATGATGTTGAGGAAATAGACACCTGCGCCATAGACGCTCATGTCGATGGTTGTCTTTTCGCTTGCGCGGACGACATTGACCAACTGACCTGCTGCGTTATAGATGCTGATTGCGCTGATGTTTTCGCCTTCAACTGCGACGACACCTGTTGTCGGGTTCGGATAGACGTTGTATGCGCCTTCTGCGTTCTCGATGACTGCGTCTGTGTCAACATGGAGTGTCAGAGGGATGATGACTTCTTCATTTTCAGGATCGTTTGTCTTGAAGACGATGTTTGCGTTCATGCTTTCACCGGCTGAGAGGCCGATTGTGTTGAGGTTGACTGTGACATTGTCAGTGCCGCCGATTGGCATTGAGCCTTCAGGCTTGCTGAGTGTCGCCCATGTTGCAGGGACCGGTGTGCCGATGAAGTTTGCACGGAGGTGGAGGCAGCCGTAGTCTGAACTCATGTTGTCTGGTCCGAGTGAGTTGAAGGCGCCGCCGCCGTTAGCGCGGTAGTAGCCTGAATATGGCTGGTATGCTGTGCCGTCGAACACGATAGCGTATCCGTCAACAGCCTGTGTGAACTCTGCTGAAATCCATACGTTGTAACCTGTGAGAGCCACTGGTGTGTCGAATGTGGCGACTGTCCAGTCCATTGTGTTGATTTGGTTGTAAGGGACAACTTTTTCGGCGAGGACTTCACCCGGCTGGCCGTTGAGGCCCTGACCATAGACGCGGAATGTCACAGGTGTACCTGATTCAACGCCGAGGCCTGATGTTGATTCGACGAGATAGTACTGGACGCTGATAATGTTTGTGCCCATTGCTGCACCTGCGTATGCCGAACCAGGAATCATGGCTGCGATTTCGTAGAGTGTAGGTTCATCAATATCGAAGCCGACAAGTGACGAATTCTCTGATGGTTCTGCATCATAGTGAATCTGATCAGGTGCTGTTGTTCCACCCTGACCTTCTCCGAAGTCAATCCATCCTGTCCAGTCAGCGATTGATGTGCCTTCTTCGTTGCTGATGTTGATCACGACTTGTTCAGCTTCGTCTTCTGCGACCCATTCGTTGATTGCCTCTGTGTCGAACTCGATGACAGGAGCTGTTGATTCGCCGATCTGTGTGAGTTTGAAGTTGTCGAGGTAGTATTCTGATGTTGCTGCGTTCTCAGGTGGGAAGAAGTCCATAGCATCGAGTTTACGACCGACTTGGCTCTCGCCGAAGCTGTCTAATGACCACTGCCATGTGCAGAGGCTCTGTTCTGTAGGATTTGACTCTGTTGAGTAGAAGAATTCAGCGATGTCGTTGTCTGAATCGACGTGGAGTCTGAAGTGCATCCATTCGTCATAGACTGCAGGGATGTCGGCTGTGCTGTTGCTGCCGGCGTGGATTGTGCCGTGACCTGGAGCTGCTGTTGAGTTCTGACCGTCGTTTGTCAAGTGGAGGTAAGCCTGCATTGCCCATGTTGAACCAGCACCGTTGAAGTTGTGAAGGATGTTGAAGTAACCGTTCTTTCCGTTAGGTACGAGGATGTCGAATTCGAGGTCGTATGAACCTGATTCAATGCCGCCGCAGAGGAGGACCTGGTCGTTGCCGTATGTGAGGTGGCCGCATTTCGAGCCGTCTTCTGTTGCAATGACACCGTCTTCTGCTGAACCTGGGTTGTTGTTCCATGTTGTCCACCAGTCGTTACCGGCTGCCTGTGCTTCAACAGCGATTTTGTTGCCGACTGTGTAGTCTTCGAAATCGTCGTCAATCAACACCTGGTCATCTGAACTGCTGATGACACCGATATTGTCGATGTAGAATTCTGATGTTGCTGCGTTCTCTGGAGGGAAGAAGTCCATGGCACCGAGTTCACGTCCGACTGTGTTTTCGCCGAAGCTGTCGAGTGACCACTGCCATGTGCACATTTCCTGTTCCGGCTGGCCGGCGATGTTCCAGTAAAGTGTCGCGACGTCTGTGTCCATGTTGATGTGTACTCTGTACTGCATCCATTCGTCCCAGACGCAAGGGATGTCAACTGTGCCGTTGCTGCCTGCGTGGACTGTGCCGTGGCCATCGGCAGGAGTTGTGTTCTGACCGTCATTTGTGGCCTGGAGATAAACCTGCATCGCCCATGTTGAACCGGCGCCGTTGAAGACGTGAAGGACGTTGAAGTAACCGTTCTTGCCGTTCGGCACGTAAGCGTCAAATACGAGGTCGTACTCACCTGTTGACGTGCCGCCGAGGTCGAGGACCTGGTCGTTGCCGTAGGTGAAGTGTGCCGCCATTGAACCGTCTGCCTCGCCGAAGACACCGTCTTCAGCTCCGCCAGGAGCGTTTGACCATGTTGTCCAAGGTGCGCCTAATGTCTGCGCGATCTTGTTGCCAGCTGTCTGTCCTTCGAAATCAAAGAACATCGTCTGTGCGAATGCGTTGCTGCAGAATAACATAACTGCAACAAACATTGTGAGTAAAGAGAATTTTTTCATTTGTTTGTGATTTAAATTAAACATTTAGTTCATTTTATTTTCAAGCCGCAAATTTAATATGTTTTTTTGATTATCCGAACTTTTTTTTAAAATATTTTTTTGTTTTTTTTTATTTTTGCAGAATGAAAAAACATGTATTCTTCGATTTGGACAACACATTATGGGATTTCGACGCAAGTTCGATGCTTGCGTTCGAGAAACTTTTCAAGGATTTTCACCTTATTAATTATAATATAGCCTCCGCGGAGCAGTTTCACGACGCATATATGGGCTACAATGAACGTCTTTGGGAGCTTTACCGCCAAGGCGAGGTTGACAAGGCTTTCCTGAAAAAGGAGAGATTCCGCCTACCGCTGCACGATTTCGGCGTTGACAACGAGAGCCTCGCCTACGAAATCGGCGAACATTACACTTATTGGTCGCCGCGTCTCGTCGCACTTGTGCCTCACGCCATCGAACTCCTCGAACATCTGCAACAAGACAACGGCATTCACCTGATAACCAACGGATTCGCTGAAGTCCAAAACGTGAAAATCAAGGAGTCGGGCATCGACAGATACATCGACACGATGACCGTATCAGAGGAGATCGGCATCAAGAAACCCGACCCGCGTATCTTCATGTACGCCTTGGAGAAAGCCGGTGCCAAGGCGGAAGACAGCCTCATGGTCGGCGACGACCTGCAAGTTGACGTCCTCCCCGCCAAAACCGTAGGAATGCGGCAGTGCTTCCTCAACCGCAAAGGCATCACACACAACGAAATCATCGATATGGAAATAAGGGATTTGACGGAGCTTTTTTTTGAGACTTAAGAGTGGAGAAATAAGGTGACTGACGCAAATAAACCATCGTGCGCCAGCCACTTTCAACTTTATAACTTTAAACTATTTAAGGTACGCAAGCACCGTCACCTGACCTGTGATGTCGTCGCCCATCTCCACTTGGATATCGGAGTCAACAGGGAGGAAGAAATCCACTCTGGAGCCGAACTTTATCATTCCGAACTCCTTGCCGACCTCGGCCTTGTCGCCGACCTTTGTGTTGCACACGATACGTCGCGCCATGATGCCGGCGATCTGACGGAACAGCACTTCCCTACCCTTTTCATCTCTCACAACCAAGGAGTTACGTTCGTTGAGTTCAGACGACTTCGGGTTTATCGCGAACATCTTCCTGCCCGGATGATATTTCACGTAGCTGACCACGCCACTGATCGGGAACCAGTTCACATGCACGTCGTAGGCCGACATGAACACCGAGATTTGAATCCTTTTGTCGTGGAAATATTCCTTCTCCTCAACTTCTTCTATCGCCACTATCTCGCCGTCGGCGGATGAGACCACGGCATTCTCTTCAAGCGTTATCGTACGGTTTGTCGGCACCCTGAAAAAAGTCACCGACCAAATCAACACAATCAAAGCAATGACACTCAATCCGATATGAATCGTTATTCCCGGAGTAAGGTCAAAGACGAAATTGATGAGAACGGCAAACAGCACTATTATTGTCGCTATCGTCGCTATTACGCTATATCCTTTTTTATGTATATACATGATATTAATTATGAAATGATTATCAAATAACAAAAGGCGAACGGCACGGCCAAGAACATCGCGTCGAACCTGTCGAGTATCCCGCCGTGACCGGGGATGACGTTTCCAGAGTCTTTCACGCCAGCCTGACGTTTGAGCATCGACTCGCAGAGGTCGCCGAGGCTGCCGAAGACCACGACCACGGCGGCAAGCCCCATCATCTCAAGGTTTCCCATTGCGTGAAGCCAGAAATGATTCACGAGATAAGCTACGAGTATCGTCATCGCGCAGCCGCCGAGACTGCCTTCAATGGTTTTCTTCGGGGAGATACGTTTGAAAAGCGGATGTACGCCGAACGCCATCCCGCTCAGATATGCGAAAATGTCGTTTATCCAAATGAGTGCGAATAACAAGATTGTCAATAACTTACCATTTACCGCAGGCAACGGGCATGAGTTGTATAACGATAAGATGAGGAAGCACGGCAACGCCACGAAAAGCAACGATGTCCAGCAGCTTCCGGCCATCTCGGTGAATGAATACTTTTTTGAGAAAAGAGCCAACAGGAACGGGATGAGCATTATAACCACCGGCAATGCAAACAGCAAGCCTATCATGCTGAACGGAATGCCTGTTTTCAGAAGGGCAACAGACACTATGAAAACAAGCATCACAAACGTAAGCGCTTCGCATTCAAGACCGTTCACGCAACATTTCCCGGAATTTTTCTCCGTTTCGTTTCTTGTCGGCAGAAGTCTGCAAACCTCACGTGTTCCGATGAGCACCGTGACAGCCATGACAGCCGCGAAAGCATAGAAATTCAACAAGATACTGCCGATAACTATGACAACAAACAAGCCGCCGAAAATGGTTCTTTTTGTGATTTCTTTCATCATTTTAAATCTCAAAATAATCAGCAAAGGTACAAATTATTTTAATTGTGTTTTACAAATTTTCAAAGAATTATCATGTCCGATTTTCTTCAGGGTTTTCCTCCGACTTCGCTTTCTGCCAGAGTTCTTCCATCTCGTCGAGGGTCATGTCGGCGACGCTGCGTCCCATCTCGCGGGCGCGGTCTTCGATGTACGTGAAGCGTCTCTTGAATTTCGCGTTGGCGTGTTCGAGTGCGTCATCGGCGTTGACCTTTATGAAACGCGAATAATTGACGAGGGCGAAGAGCAGGTCGCCGAGTTCCTCGTCCTTGCGTTCCTTGGTGCCGTCGTTGCGCACAACCTCCTGAAGCTCGTCCATCTCCTCAAGGACTTTCTTCCAGCAGTCGTCTTTGTTCTCCCAGTCGAAGCCCACGCCGGAGGCCTTGTCGGTCATGCGGTACGCCTTCAGGAGCGGCGGCAGACCGGCGGGGACGCCACCCAAGACACTGCGGTTTCCTTCTTTTTTGATTTTTATCTTCTCCCAATTCTGCAACACTTCCTCCGCCGACTCCACTTTTTCAGTCCCGTAGATGTGCGGATGACGCACGATGAGCTTGTCGCAGATGCTGTTGATGACATCGGAGATGTCGAAAAGTCCGCGCTCGTCGGCGATCTTCGAATAGAACACGATATGCATGATCAGGTCGCCGAGTTCTTTCTTAACATCTTGATAGTCAGAAGCAATTATCGCCTCGCTGAGTTCAAATGTCTCTTCAATAGTCAGATGACGCAGACTCTCGATAGTCTGTTTCTTGTCCCACGGGCATCCGGCGCGAAGGTCGTCCATGATGTCCAAAAGCCTTTTGAAGGCCTCAAGTCTCTTATCCATACGAAAAAATTTTTGCAAAAATACAAAAAACCATGCACCTATTAATATTAATCGTAATTTTGCGGCGTGAAAAAAAATCATAGATACCACATATTGATTAGTGTCATTTTGACAATGGCATTTCTGTTTCATTTGACTGAAGACGTCTCGGCGAAAGACAGCGACACCATCCGCAGGAGCGACATCCAGATTGAATTGCGGACGAGTTGGTCGTTTATGATGTGCCATCATCAGGAGATGGAGCTTTTCAGGGCGCATTTCCCGATATTCGAGGTCAGCGTGCAGCGGCAGACTTTCGGCACCGAGGCGTGGCATCAGCTGCTCAACTACCCTGCTGTCGGCGTCACGGTGATTTATTCCGGCCTCGGCGGGATGCCCGAAATCGGGAGCATATTCGGGGCTTACCCGTACATGAGTTTCAACTTTCTGAAAAGCAGGAGAAACATGTTCAACGCGCGTCTCGGCGTCGGCGTCGGTTACGCCACCAACAAATGGGATGCCAAAGACAACCCGAAAAACACCTTTCTCGGCTCGCACTTCAATGCGCTTTTCAGCATCAATTTTGAATACAGCCGGGTGCTTTCCGAACGCTGGCGACTGTCGGCTTACACAGGCATGACGCATTTGTCGAACGGCGGTTCAAGAAGCCCGAACAACGGCATAAACCTGTGGCAGTTCGGCCTGAGCGGACGATATTTCATCAAACAGCCGAAAGAGCGTCTGCCATTGGAAATCATTGACAACGAGCAATATAAAAGCTGGGAAAAGAAAAACATCTCATGGTATTTCGGTTTACTGTATTCACTGAAAGACATTGACGAATACATGGGTTACGGCCGGCACTGGTCGGTTTACAACTTCAGGTTCGACGTGATGAAACGCGTCTCTCGGATGAGCAAGGTCGGCGTTGGCTTCGACCTGGTTTACGACGAGACCGACAAGGAGATCCTGAAGCTGAAGAATATCTCCTACACTTCGGCGGAGATCCTCAAACCCGGAGTCAGCGTGGCCTACGAACTCGTACTGAAATCGACCTCGTTCCTTTTCAACTTCGGCTGTCACGTCGGCGGCAAAGAACTTTGCGAAGGCAGGATTTATCAGAAACTCAGCCTGAAACAAAACATCGGCGACTGCTTCTTCCTCACCTTCGGACTAACCACTCACTGGGGCTGGGCCGACTATCTCGGATTCGGACTCGGTTTTAATATTAATTGACATGAAAATCAAGACATTCATAATAATTTCGGCATTGTTTTTGGCTTTGGCTTCATGCAAAAAAGCACCGCTGACAATCGGCAAGACCATTGTCCAACACAGAGAGCTGAAGCCTTTCAACACGCTCGCCGTGAATAACGACATCAACCTGGCACTTGTGCGCGACGACTCCTGTTATATCGAAATCAGTGCCGGAGAAAACATCATCGACAACATCACCACAGTTGTTGACAACGGCATTCTGACCATCAAGAACGACAACAAAATCAGCTGGATACGCACTTACGACTATCGCATTGACGCGACGCTTCACTTCACCGACATCAACAAACTCATATTCAGTGCCTGCGGCGAGCTGCGTACAAAAAATCAGTTTAACGCCGAAGGATCACATTACACAATCGAGATTTACGACGGTTCGGGCGACATCTTCATGGAGCTGAACAACTGCGAAAATTTAGAGGTGAACTACCGCTACGGCACAAGCCAGCTGAATCTGTTCGGCGAAGGAAACAAACACCTTAACATCCACAAGAAAAGCTACGGCTTGATTCACGCGGAAAATTATGTAGCTGACAGTGTTGCAATTACGAACCAAAGCACCGGCGACTGTTGGGTTAAAGCCGATGAGTATCTGCATTCGCGCATCGAACATCTCGGAAACATATATTATAATGGTGAGCCTGAAATCGTTGAGGAATACGGCGAAGATGCGAGGGGAAGGCTGATAAGGTTGTTAGGTGTTTGAGGTGATTAGGTGT
>JAUNNU010000099.1:0-2375 GCA_030537295.1 Bacteroidia bacterium | reverse complement strand
TTACCTAATCACCTAATTACCTTTTAGTAGGCTTTTGCGAAGATCACTCTTCTCTTTGACGGTTTGCCTGAGAACGGGTCGATGCCGTCTTCGTAGTCGTCGTCGAGCGGGATGCAGCGCAGCGTGGCTTTTGTCGCTTCTTTGATGGCGAGTTCGGTCTCCGTGGTGCCGTCCCAGTGTGCGTAGGCGAAGCCGCCGTTCTCGACTACCTGTTTGAATTCGTCCCAAGTATCGACGCGGTGAGTGTTGGCCTTGCGGTATTCGAGAGCCTTGTTATAAAGGTTGTTCTGGATGTCGTCGAGGAGGCCGATGATATGGTCTTCCATCTCCTTTTCGGAAATTTCCTGTTTCGTCATGTTGTCGCGGCGGGCGATTTCAACGGTCTGGTTGTCAACGTCACGCGGGCCTGCGGCGAGGCGTACCGGCACGCCTTTCATCTCCCATTCGGCGAACTTGAATCCGGGTTTCTGTGTGTCGCGGTCATCGAACTTCACCCTGAGGCCTTTTGCCTCGAGGCGTTCTTTCATGGAGCGGCAGTAGTCGAGGACTTTCTGTTGCTGGTCGTCGGTCTTATATATAGGAACGATGACGACTTCTATCGGGGCGACTTTCGGAGGCAGCACGAGGCCGTTGTCGTCGGAGTGCGCCATGATGAGTGCGCCCATGAGACGTGTTGAGACGCCCCATGACGTTGCCCACACGTATTCGAGTTTGTTTTCTTTGTTGAGGAACTTCACGTCGAAGGCCTTGGCGAAGTTCTGGCCGAGGAAGTGCGATGTCCCGGCCTGGAGAGCCTTGCCGTCCTGCATCATGGCTTCGATGCAGAATGTCTCGACGGCGCCGGCGAAACGTTCGTTTGCCGACTTGATGCCGCGGATGACAGGCACCGCCATGTATTTCTCGGCGAACTCAGCGTAAACGCCAAGCATCTTCTCGGCTTCAGCCATTGCCTCTTCGCGTGTCGCATGGGCGGTATGGCCTTCCTGCCACAGAAATTCCGCGGTGCGGAGGAACAGACGGGTACGCATCTCCCAGCGGACCACATTGGCCCATTGGTTGCAGAGAATAGGAAGGTCGCGGTAACTCTTGATCCAGTTACGGTATGTGTCCCAGATGATTGTCTCCGAAGTCGGACGGACGATGAGTTCTTCTTCGAGTTTCGCCTCCGGGTCAACGACGACACCAGGCCCGTCAGGGTTCTTCATCAGGCGGTAATGCGTGACGACAGCGCATTCCTTGGCGAAGCCTTCAACGTGGCTCGCCTCCTTAGAGAAGAAACTTTTCGGGATGAAAAGCGGGAAATATGCGTTCACATGACCAGTCGCCTTAAACATCTTGTCGAGAGCGTCATGCATGAACTCCCATATCGCATATCCGTAGGGCTTAATAACCATACAACCTCTAACTGCCGAATTTTCAGCGAGTTCCGCTTTATTCACGATGTCAGTGTACCATCTTGAATAATCCTCTTGACGTGTTGTAATTTCTTTTGCCATTTTTTTTATTTTTGGTATGAAAATTGTTAGTATATTTGCGTGCAAAATTACGAAAAAATTCTGCACACATATTTCTAAATTAAATAAATTTGACAACATTAAAAATATCATAGTTATGAAAAAGTCATTTGCATTGATAATAGGCGTGTTAGCTCTGCTGGCGTCCTGCTCATCAAGCAGCAGCTTAGTCAATGACGACGCTTATTATTCACCTTACGACAAGACGACGACAATGAGCGGAACGCTTGTGACATCAAACGGCGGTAACTTCGGTTCATCGACCATAAGAGAAAACAAAAATTACGACTATTCGGAATATTATCCGGAAGACAAGTCAAATTCCGGCGGAGAAACCGTTTACATCATTGAGGAAAACAAGCCGAAAACCACGTTCACGATTGAGTTCGGCGTTGGCGTGGGCTGGCCGTATTACGGCTGGGGCTGGCCTTACTACGGACCATATTATGGACCTTATTACATGCCGTCATGGTATTTCGGCTGGAGCTACGACCCGTGGTACGGCACATACTGGCACTGGAATTACTGGAAGCCATGGGGTCCGGCACATCCTTGGTATCCGTGCTGCTGCTGCCATCCTGTTGTTTACCAGAATGTTTACAACTACGCATGGGACCGTCCGCACTCAAATCACAACAACGTGCATAATTACGGAAGCATCTCCAGCGGCAGAAGCAAATACGTCAGCAGCGGACTCCAAGTGGCGAACAACGCCCGTGCAAGCAGGTCGGCGAGAGATGCGGCACAAACTGACGTGAGAACCGGACGCACAGGCTCATCGTCAGCATCGGTGGCAGCAGGCTCAAGGACATCATCAACGAGACCGACTTCAACGGGGACTTCGACGAGACCGACGACGAC
>JAUNNU010000098.1 GCA_030537295.1 Bacteroidia bacterium | reverse complement strand
TGGGTTAGAAATCCTTTTTGCACGTTTTTAGTTTTTATCGGACAGCAATAAAAAAGTATCCGTTTCATATTGTTCAGAATTGATTTTGCAAACCATTAAAACTTTAACATCTGTACTATTTGGACTAATTTGAAATAATAATTCAACTATAGGAATAATTCAGCTATTAAGATAATAACCTCAGGAGCAACAATCGACATGCAGGCTCCACCACCAACACATTCACAAGTCAACGAATCGCCAGATCCAACCTTATGACATTCATGCTCGCATTGACCCAATCTGGTACATAATATGCCCATTTTGGGCTTTAGTGGAGAATATTCCAAAGGATTCTTCTTCGATACAGAATACCCGTTTCCATTTACATGGCACGCATACAAATCGCCATTTGTATCGTAATATGCAAATTCATAGTTGCCATTTTCCACATCACCGTTTACATAGTATGATGTATTTGTTTCTCTAACAATTTTGTCTGTGAAATAATACATCAGCCAAATTGTTATTGGTGTTTCGGCCTCAGTGTCGAGCAACACAATTCTTATTTCTTGACTGACTTCAGAACCATGCGGTTTGTCATCTGATATAGTGACTGATTCAATTATGAATCTGTCCTCATCTCCTTTTTGTACCATTGAATTCTTTAACTTGAAGTTTAATGCTTCTACATCAATTAGGCTGGTCATGATACCATTCTGGTGGTCATAAATTGCGAGTGGAATCCTTCCTTCTTCATTTTCCATTGGCTTTGGTGTCTGCGTGTTGACCTTTTTGCAAGCTTGGAAAATAACTATTCCTGCAATTAAAACTGCAACGATTAATGTTGCGGGAAATTTGATTTTTTTACTGTTAATTTTCATTGTACATGGTTTTAATTTAACAAATATTCAATATACTTAAACGTTTTGACACCAAGTTTAAAGTAGCAATTGTATACCACCCACCAATTCGATTTATAAATGAACTGATGTAAACGGTGACAAAATTACAACCTAATCGTTATTCCAAAACAAATTTACATGGATATTTTATAAGTGAATTGTATTTTACGGCGAATGTGCAAATATATTGTATGAATGTGTATTGTAAAATTCATTGCTGTACGATATAAACTGGAAACGCCAGAAAAGGATTTATAACCCTTTGATTTTTCAGCAATGCCTTGTGTGCCGGTCCAAGGACAAGCCCCTATCAACCAAAAAGAGTTATTTCCGGAGGCGTTTCAGAAGCCTCGGTAAGGGTATTCTCCCGGTCTTTCCCTGGATCGTTGAAGAGGCTGTAGAAGTCAACGTGAAGTGAACCCTTATTTTTGCTCTCAAAAAAGTTTTATCGGACAGTAATAATTTCAAATTATCAACCAAGATAGTGAATATCAGCCATAATGAGACACCGGCCTTGATTTTTTTATTAACCGGCCTAAAAATCCGGAATTTTTATGTAAGTTTGCAGCAAAATTTCCATTGCAATGACGATAACAATTTTAGGTTCAGGCACATCGCAAGGCATTCCTGTAATAGGTTGTGAATGTGACGTTTGCAAATCTTCCGACAGTCGTGACAAGCGTCTGCGCACATCCATTCTGATTGAGAGCGGAGACACCACAATCTGTGTCGATGCCGGCCCCGACTTCCGGCAGCAGATGCTCCGCGAGAACGTGAAACACCTCGACGCCATACTCATCACGCATCATCACAAAGACCACATCGGCGGACTCGACGACGTACGCTCGTTCAATTTCCTTCAGCACATTTCGATGCCGATATATGCGTCGCCGGTTTCACAGGAGGAAATCAGGCGCGAGTTTTCATACGCCTTTGCGGAAAAAGACGAACGTTATCCAGGGGCGCCGACATTCGACCTAATCGACATTGTTGACAACAAGCCGATAGTAATCAACGACCTTACGATTGAACCAATACCACTCAAACATCTTGAAATGCTATGCTATGGTTTCCGCATCGACAATTTCGCCTATATCACTGATTTCAATTATATATCAGATGAAAGTTTCAACAAACTCAAAGGTGTTGAATATCTCATCATCGAGGCTCTTCGCAGGGAAAAACACTATTCGCATTTATGTCTCTCCGAAGCTGTTGACATCGCCCAGCAGCTGAACGTCAAGAAAGCGTGGTTCACTCATGTTGGTCATCAAATGGGGAGATTTGAGGATACAAACAAGATTCTTCCAAGCAATCTGACGCTGGCATACGACGGATTAAAGATTGAGGTTTAAACGTCACAATATCAACGGTTTCATCACCATTAACCGCATACGCCCGATCATATACCACATGATATGACTTTCCTTTTTTCGTCATTCTGATACCGGTAAAATAGTTGAAATCGAAATTTTTCTCAACCAAACTACGTTTCGGCACAGTAATCCTTCCAAACGGATTCAAAGTTCTCAATATCATTCTGTTACGCAGAAGTACAGCATTGACATTCCTTACAAGAAGCAATTGGTCGCTGTATATTCTGTAATAATAATTGTTACGGCAATTGTCATCGCAGTATATTTTGTTGGCCCGGCCAGACACAATCCTTCCACAAGCCGGACAAGTCTTCTCCGTTGAAAGAGAATTTTTGGTACCGTTCATAATATTTAGTTAAAGTTTTGAAAAACAACTCCAAAACGCCAAGCGTCACAAAAAAGTTACAGGAAGCATATTCTCACTTGGAGAACACATATTGTATTATATTTGCTCCCATTTTCAGAGCTTTAAGCCTGGTTTCATCAGAATCCTTATGGACACGTTGGTCTTCCCAACCGTCGCCGAGGTCACATTCGTATGTGAACAGGCACACCAAGCGGCCTTCATATATCATCCCGAATGCCTGCGGAGTTTTCATGTCATGTTCGTGAATCTTCGGAAGTCCGTCAGGGAAAAGATACGGCTCCCGAAAAATCGGATGCGAATATGGAAGTTCAACCCATTCCAATTCAGGGAACACCTTTTGCATCTGAGCCATGATATAATCTTTAAGTCCGTAGTTATCATCGACATGAAGGAATCCGCCACCAAGCAGATACGCTCTCAGGTTTTCAGCTTCAGCCTTGTCGAAACTGACATTTCCGTGTCCTGTCATGTGAACGAAAGGATAATTGAAAATGTCAGGGCTGCCGACCTCAACTGTAGCCACGTCATAATTCAAGTCCGTTTTAAGTTCTTGATTACAGAATTTGACGAGATTCGGCAAAGAAGTAGGATTTGCATACCAATCACCGCCGCCACGATATTTCAGAAGCGCGATTTGTGTCTGTTGCGCTGTCGCACAGAAACAAGTCAGTACCATCAATACAACTACAAGACACTTCTTCTTCATTTGTTGCTCATCTGATTTATCAGCTGCACAGTATGACATGCCACAAGCGCCGCCGTCTCTGTCCTGAGTCTGGCATCACCCAGACTGACCGGAACAAAACCGTTATTTATGGCAAGTTGCGCTTCTTCAAGGCTGAAATCGCCCTCCGGTCCAATAAGCACGAGGGCGTTGCTGCCTTTTACATATTTGTCGCACAGCTGGTCTCTTACGTTATCATCAATCCACGCAATGAATTTTTGACCGTCAAAAGGCCTTTTGACAAGTTTGTCAAATTCGATTACATCCTCAATATCAGGAAGTTGTGATTTTATCGACTGCTTCACAGCGGCAATCATAACCTTTCTGAAACGATCCACATTTGCGACACGGCGTTCAGAATGACATGAGGTAAATAGCTGAACCTTATCTATTCCAATCTCTGTAGCTTTTTCAAGAAACCACTCCGTGCGTTCATTAAGTTTCGTCGGAGCGATTGCTATTTCCAGCATGAACGGTCTGTTATCGTACCCATGTCGTTGATTTGAGAGACACGCGACTGCTCTTTTGGGGTGAGCGTCAACAAGTTCGCCGTCATACAGCGAGCCTTTTCCGTCGGTGACGCAGAAATGGTCTCCAACCTGCATCCTAAGCACTTTCACACAATGCTTCGATTCCTCCTCAGAGAAGGAGACCATTCCCAATTCAGCGTCTGGTAAATAAAAAACGTTCATGTTTTACTATCTTTACATTCTTTCTGGCATCTGCATGCCGAGCAAATTACTTGCATTCCTCAACAAACGGGCTGTCATTGAAGCCAGTTGCAGACGGAACTCTCTACGATCAGCATTTTCTTCTTTCAAGATACTGCATTCCTGATAGAATTGATTGAATTCCTTGCAGAGTTCGTAGATGTAATTCGCGATCATTGCGGGGCTTCTGTTGATAGCGGCCTGTTCAAGAACCGCCGGCCATGTGTGCATGTTCGTAATAAGATGCTTCTCACCTGACATGATTTCAGTGACTTTCACTCTGTCACCGACAACGATACCGGCTTCGGCAGCCTTACGCAGCACCGAGCAGATACGGGCATGAGTATATTGGATAAACGAACCCGTATTACCATTAAAGTCGATTGATTCTTTCGGGTCGAAAAGCATTGTCTTCTTAGGGTCAACCTTGAGGATGAAATACTTAAGAGCTCCAAGCCCTATCATGTGATAAAGTCTGTCGGCATCTTCTTTTGACAAATCCTTAGCCTTGCCTAATTCCTCTGATACTTTTCTTGCTGTCTCGACCATCTCGTCCATAAGGTCATCGGCGTCAACCACTGTGCCTTCTCTTGATTTCATCTTTCCGCTTGGCAGCTCAACCATACCGTATGAAAGATGCTCAATGTCGTTACCCCATGCGAAGCCGAGTCTTACAAGAACGCGCTTAAGAACATCGAAATGATAATTTTGTTCATTACCAACGACATAGATAAGTTTCTTCGGATGGTACTCGCCGTAACGAAGTTGTGCAGTTCCAAGGTCTTGAGTCATGTAAACGGATGTTCCGTCGCGACGAAGCAGCAATTTTTCGTCAAGCCCTTCATTTCTGAGATTGCACCAGACAGAGTTATCATCTCTTTGATAAAGAACGCCATTCTTCAAGCCTTCCATCACAGTGCTCTTTCCGAGAAGGTAAGTCTGAGACTCGTAATAGATCTTGTCGAATGAAACGCCGAGGCGTTTGTACGTCACATCAAATCCTTGATAAACCCAATTATTCATCATTTCCCAAAGTTGACGCACCTCCGGATCTCCGGCCTCCCACTGACGAAGCATTTCTCGCGTCTCCTGCATCAGCGGTGACTTGTTTTCGGCTTCAGCCTTGGCTTTTTCCTTGGCATCGTCATCAAGTTCATCGAAGTTTGCAGGCAAAAACGATTTCACTTCCTCCTTGAAATGTTTGTCAAACATGACATAGAAGTCGCCGATGAGATGGTCTCCTTTCTTTCCTGTTGACTCTGGAGTGCATCCTTCTCCCCATTTTTTCCATGCGATCATGCTCTTGCAGATGTGTATTCCTCTGTCATTCACGAGGTTGACACGCACCACATTCTCGCCATTCGCCTTGAGAATTTCGGATACGCTCCATCCCAACAGGTTGTTGCGGATGTGCCCGAGATGCAACGGTTTGTTGGTATTCGGTGACGAATACTCCACCACGACTGGATTCCCCGAAACTTCTTTTCTTCCGAAAAATTCGTCCTTATGGTTTTTCTCCATGAAAGAAAGCCAATAATTGTCTGAAATGAGCAAATTCAAGAATCCTTTCACCACGTTATACTTAGCTATAAATTCGCTTTCCTTTGTCATTTCCGCTCCTAATTCATTTGCCAAATCTTCCGGTTTCTTACCAGCCAATTTGGTAAACGGGAAAACCACAATTGTCAAATCTCCTTCAAATTCAGGACGCGTCTTCTGAAAATTAACTTGTTGCGCAGGTGCTTCCTGTCCATAAAGTTTTCTGAAGGCATCAATAAAAAGTTGTTTCAAGATTACTTCCAACATAGTACAAATCGTTATTTTTTATTGGGTGCAAAAATAGTAAAAAACTACAAATGATTGTTATTTATTTAAAATTAAAGAACGAACATTGCTATAACATGCGGGAGCGTTAAGATTTGCCCTGCAAATCACTGGAGAATCGAATCTGACTGCGTCCATCACCGAGCCTTTGCCAGTTCCGTTACCATTTTGTCCTCCTCCAAGCCCGAATATTACGCCATACAGGTTACCAATGTCACCAAGCAATTTAAATAATTCATTATCAGGATAATAAACAGTCAAAGCACTAAACACACTTGGGAACACATTCATCCAATCAACGCCCAAAGATGACCAATCGATACTTTCAAGCGGGTTTTTCTGCGAGAAGAAATTACCAACAAAACCGGCAACAGTTGTTTCCAAAATATGTCCTCTTTTATAATCTTCGCAAATCAAAGTTCCCAAGCACACCCCCGGATCTTCATCTGTTGGAGAAACGATATACGCATTTAGCATTGACGAAGTGAGTCCGTAACCCAATGCATACAAGATATCTTCCTTCAGCGATGAGTTGTCAATCGTGCTCCAGTCATAACTACCATCATTCTGAGTTACAAAATTATTCACTCCCGCCTCTATTACTTTTGCACCAGCACCACATGCAACTTGAGTTACCCAAGAACACCCGGCAAGTCCGTGAGTGAGACTTCCGTAAGCGAAACCGGCGGCGAACAACAAAAGACCTTCCCCGAAATCATCAATCGCATCAATATTAGAAATCACATTCATGGCTCCCCAAAAGAACCCTTCAATCAACCATTGAGCTATTTCCCCAGAGGGGTCATTATATGACAAAGGATTGTTGTAGCAATATCTATACCTGTTGTAGTTCTGTGAGAGATACATGTCTTGAATGTAATTATCCGGACTCAACATCATCGACATCATAGGGTCATAAACACGACCATTCATGTTGATAAGTCCAAGAGGCAGAATATGTTCATGTCCGGTAAAGCCTCTGTCACAAAGCAGTTCTCCATCGTATTCCCCGCTCCATGTCTTCGCATTCCTCGGATTTCCCCAAGCATCATAACTTGTCTGCTGCACCACATCTGCATTTTCATCAGTTATCAGGCACCACGAGTCAAGATGATCCTTGTGAACGTACAACAACGACCTCGTTCCGTCACCATCATCACGAACTACTGCAAAAACACCCATCGGCCCGGACAAGAACGTAAAGGTGGCATTCACATCTTTCCCCTCAACAAATTCACACTCACCAACATAAATTTTGTTTGTCTGTACTCCGTCACAAACGGCACTCATTCTGTCACGATTCAGTTCAGCGTCATATTCCCAATTAATTATGGCTTGTCCATTTGTTGCTTTGCATAATTTGCCAAAGGCATTATATTTGCATTTATGAGCAAGACCATCCAGATGATCAATATCCGTTTTCGCTGAACGAATCGCATACGGATCTTGCCCACCGTATTCTCCATCATAAAACACCTGAACACCATTTATTGTTTTGTCCGTCATATTGCCGTATTCGTCATAATTCATTGACCCTGTGACCTTTCCATTCAGTTTTATTTCAACCAAACGATTAAAGTCGTCATATTCAAAACTTTCAGACACCATTGCACCGGAATGTTGTGTACGATTAGTCATATTGCCAAAATCATCGTATGAATATGAAAGATTCTGATAAACCTTCTTATTTTTGCAGGTGTATATTGACTTCAAATATTTGAAATCCTCATCATAGCCAAGTTGTGTCTGCATACCGTTACCAAGTTGATAATCAGTTATGTTGCCAAACGCATCAGTATTATTTGTCTTCCACAAGACAACTCCAGACTCAATGTCAGATACAGATTTCAAAAAGCCACTGTTTGAATAATGATTCTCGATTTCGACACCACTTGGATACATTTTCCGCAATTCTCTTCCAGCAGGGTCATATTCATACGAGGTTGCGTAACCAACGCCGTCAATAGTCTCATTAACCGAAACAAGATGCAACAGGTCATCGTATAAATAAACCGTGGAATGAGATTTCCCATGTAAAACTTGCTTTAGCATTCCTTTTTTCCCTTTTGTATTGTCATAAACCCATTGTGTTTCAACAACATCATCACTTCCACCGCTAATTTTTCTTGATATCAGCAAACCGCTTGCATCATAGTTACATATTATCGTTCCTTTCTCCGGCATTACCGTTTTCAACAGGTTTCCGAATGCATCATATTCATAACTGACAACGCCACTGCTTGGGTCATCAACTCTTGATTTATTACGTCGGTGGTCGTATTCGAATGAGACTTTCGTCGCCGAATTATTTCCAATTTGGGAACTTTTCAGAAGTCCGTCACTGTAATAATCAAAGGTCAAGACGTTTCCTCCTACATCAACAGTTCTTACAACCCAGCCCATCTCATTTGTCAATTCGGTCTTGCTTTGAACACTTCCGTCGGTGGCAATTGTTGTCATGATTTTAGAGAAACCGTCATAGCTATATTCATGTCTCACGCCATTGGGATAAATCTCTTCGATTATTCTGTTATGTTTATCATAGATAAAATACACATAATCAGCATTTTCGCCATACAGATACGGCAAAGATCGAGCCGACAGATTCCCAAAATCATCGTATTTCATATCGACATATACAGCTTCACCATTAATGTCGAAGGTTACACTCCTAAGCTGTTTTCCGTCCTTATGATAAAACACCATTGACTCCGCTTTTCCTGTTGATTTCTCCCAACAATAATACATCGCATTATCCGGCGCATGTTTGTTACCCTTTGCCCAACGTTTTGTCTTGACAACTTCGACACCGTCGGACATCAAGCAAACCGATGTGACACCAAAAATGTCATCTGACGTATTCATCACAAAATCATTGTAGTCAACGGTGGAGGCTGCCAATCCAAAGCAATCGGAATATCTCACGTCGGTCCTCCATCCTTTTTCATTCACAAAAGCTGACGGATAACGATAGTTATAATCAGGGGAATATTCAACCCTTGATGTGCGTTTTGCAGTTGCCGACTGCGAAGACTGCACCTGCCCGACGATATTGCCTACAACGTCATACTCATAATTCGTCGTAACAGTCAACGGATCATAATTGTTCCAGACCAAATTTGGCATCGAAGTCTTTTTAACAACCCTAAACGGATTTTGCGGGTCGTCGTACGCAAGTCTCTCGCAATACCCAACATCACTCCCATTTCGTGAAGACTCCGAATGTTTAATGCCGATGATTCTGTTGACCGCCCATAATTCCAAATCATTGTGATACGTGTATTCATTACAAGTCTGATAATCATACATACCGACATCATCACCTTTATTTTGTTTATCAACACCGATGGTTGTTTTATTAAGGTTGACACAGTTTCGATATGTATTGCCACCACAATCACTAACATATTCATTATCCGTCAATTCAGTTTTCAGCACATTATGATTCCCATCATAATTTATTGAAATTTTCTTATTGAGATGTTGCAATGGCATCACAATTTTTGAATTATCAGCACACACGAACTTATCATATTCAAAAATCTCTGTTCCAACGGCCATATTGTCAGAATCGAATAACCTTATTATTGAGGGCAACGCCATAACAGACTGTCCAATTGGCTCAAGTTCAAACTTCACAAATTTCCTTTGTGCTTGTTTCCCATTGACAAATGTACATATTTGATTATGTTCTGCACCCAAAATGCCTCGGCCATCCACATGATACCAAATATTGTCATACGAGTATTTTTTGCAACAAGCCTTTCCGTTTGTTGTGAAGACAGTGTCAGCCTTCAATGCCTTAACGGGGATGCCGACAGTTCTTATTTCATCATCAATCCATTTAAAATCAAATGAATACATCGAATTATCTTTATATGACATGAGATAATCGTATGCAAAGCCATGAGCATTTCCGACACCATCGGTCACTCGTTCAACAGAATACATTGCCGAATGAGGATTAAGCGCAACAACTTTCGGAGTAATTGAATTCAATGGATTTTTGTCCACGCTGCCAAGGACACTTTGATTTTCTTGTCCGAAGAAGTTTCCGACATACACATGATTATGTCTGCAATCTATGTTTAAATAATATCTGTTAGTATATTTAAAATCATATTCTCCAGACGATTTCTGATACATGTAAGACCCGAGAACCATATATGTATTGCCGGCGTAGCTTTTAAACAAAGCTACATCACATTTCCCATCGCCATCAAAATCAGCATTTCTGATTGTCACCACGGGTTGTGACAACTGCCTCAAAGAACAAGAATATTTGTCCTGTGGAGATAACGTGACACCTATAAGCAATTGAGAATGAATGCAAGACTCTGCCGGAAGAAATTGTTTTCCATCCGACATAATAACTTCCCAATAATTCCTATTGTTATATTTCAGCAGATCCATATTTCCATCTCCATTGAAATCGCCAGGGAACAAGTAATCTTCAGTGTTTATACCGTTATCCAAAAATTTTTTGTTGTATGTATAAAAGCCATTGACGAGTTTCAGATTTGCCACGACCGCCTTGTCATCCGTAACATACATAACTTCTTGTTTTCCATCACCATCCATATCCAAGACGACAACGTCTTTCGGGACATTTTCGTAGGACACAGCTTCCAATGTCTGCTGATAAGGCGCACCGTTTTTACAATAAACTATGCATGGATAATAGACACCTGACGAGTATTCGTTGTTATAAACAAAATAGAAACTTGTCCTGTGTTCGCCGCAGAAATCGCCGGGATACAGATTAAAGAATCTGTCATACGACAAATCATTTCCTGCTTTCGAAAAAGTCACGTCACCATTGTTTAAGTAGAACGCCGCTTTTGACCTCCAATTTGAGTTCTCTTCAAAATCACAGAAATACGGAACAACATCCGCCAATCCATCGCCATCAAAATCAACAACATAGACCCATTCAAGAGTCTTGTCGAACACAAAAGTGAACCGAGGAGTGTTTTCAAAAGTGCCGTCTGCATTATTGATATAAACCTCTGCGGTAACATTTTCCTGATAGCT
>JAUNNU010000206.1 GCA_030537295.1 Bacteroidia bacterium | reverse complement strand
GAGGGGCTGAGCATACGCCGTCAGTGCGTGCTTCTCGGCCTGTGCCGCGCCACGTGGTGCGCTCGACGACATCTACATCGAACGCCTGTGGCGCAGCGTGAAGCAGGAGTACGTGTACGAGAACCCTTGCCGTATTTTCGACTTCTACAACAACCGCCGCCTGCAACAAAGCCTTGGCTACCAGTGTCCCGCGACGGTTTACATGAAGAAACGGGGGGTATGATCTTCCAGACATGGATACTTTTTTTCATTGAAATTTGGAATTGTATAAACTTAAAATGTAATTTTGCAATGTGAAACCAGCGAGGATTTATCACCTTAATCTGGCAACAAAATGGTCTAAAGAAATAGTAGCGCTACTAAAAGAGTGTTTTTATTATGAAAAGAGTGTTTTTATTGTTGATATGTTTAGCATATTGTATTTGCCATGCACAGAACAATCATGTACACGGCATCATCCTTGACGACCGAAACAAACCCATCGAAAACGTAGGAATCTACACAATGGATTCAACAATAATTGCCATGAGTAACGCCGACGGCCTTTTCACATTATACAATTCCAAACTAGGCGACACCATACGGGCAAGCCATCTTTCTTACGATAATGTTTTTTATATTATTGATAATCAGGATTTTAACATGCAGATTGTCATTAAAATGCAATTTTCAAATTTGGCACTTCCTGAGATAGAAATAATAGGCAATGTGCCGCATGTGGCATACGATAACAAGGTCGTCAGCATTAAGGATTTTGAAATCAACGAGAAAGGCATTTATCTTTTGGCTCAACGCCGCCGCAACAACGCGCTTCTGCATCTCAATTTTGCCTGCGACACCCTGACGGAACTGAAAATAAGTCCTGATTATTACAATATTTTCAAGGATGTCTACGGCGAGATGCATATCGTTTCCGAAAAAGACGTTTGGCAAGTGGGGCATAAGACCTACAAAGACAAGGTTTTTGATATGGAACTCCTTTATCACAGCTCGCTGAACGAGTTTCTGACGGTTTTCCAAAATATCGCCTGTGCAACCGATTCATTGCTCATTGGTGGACAGTATTTCTTTTCCGACCAGGAAATTTACTATTATTATTTCAAAATCAATGGCGACCAGTCACCGGTTCTGCTGCATCATGTAGTAAATCAAGAAGGAAGGGATTTGTATTTCAATGTCATGCGATATGGCAATCTTTATCGAGCTGGCAATCTTTTTTTCAAACCGACTTACGACCCTGTTTTCGCCTATGACAACAGACTTTATCTCTTTGCTTTTGATGAAAATAAACTGTTTGTTTTCAATAATTTAGGAGAAATCGTCAACGAATATCCATTGACATTTCACAAATACAAACATTGGAGTGGCAAGATGAAAGTTATCCGCAAATGGAACAAAAAAGTGATTCTCGACGAGGCTTGCGGAGTGTTCTACACCACTTTCGAGGAAGACGCCATCACCACTATCAAGAAAATCGATATCGAAAACGGAACAGCAGAAACAGTTGCAGTGTTCGGAGGTTTTCCATTCATCGAAAACCTCCGAATCTACAACGGCAAAGCATATTTCCTTTACGCCAATGACGTCTCAAGAAACAAAAGACTATACGAAGTGGTAATAGAATAATTATTTAGTGGGGACTTCTATAAATTAAACATCTGACAATCAAAGAAATATATCGATAGAATTTGCATATGTCAAATATTTTTTGTGACTTTGCATAAAAATTACGAAAATGAAGGCAAAATTCGCACAACTGAAACCAGCAAGTCTCTTTGAGAAAGAAGAAACATTGACCAACTTATCCGCTTTAGGCAACCCATTGGAGCGGTTGGAACAGTATATTGACTTTGAGATGTTCCGCCCCATGCTGGAGGAGGCCTTATATAAAAAGATCGCAAGAGTAACGCCGGTCGCAAACCAATGGATCCGGTTTTTGTCTGCAAGGCTTTGTTCCTTCAGCGTTTCTATGGATTGAGTGATGAGCAGTTGGAATATCAGATAACGGACAGAATGAGTTTCCGTCGCTTTTTGGGCATCATGAATGTGGATGATGTGATAGATGCTCGCACTCTATGGAAGTATCGTGATATTAAAGGCGGATGTCAAGAGCAAGCTGATAGACACATATGTAGTGACGGACAAATCCAAAACTCGCTGCCGTGTGGAGCATATTTTTGGATTTGAAGAAGGAAGTATGAAAGGTT
>JAUNNU010000205.1 GCA_030537295.1 Bacteroidia bacterium | reverse complement strand
GAGGAACAATTCAAAATCTCACAAGCTGTCGCCGTCGCCATCCTGAATGTCATCTCCCCAAAACTCCCGGCCTCCTCAAATTCCTTAACCTCTTCAATAAAGTGGCCCAATGACGTTTACGTCGGCTCAAAGAAACTCGCCGGAATGTTGATTCAAAACACCATTTCCGGAATGCAGATGCAGACCGCAATTATCGGAATTGGATTGAATGTCAATCAATTGAAGTTCGGCGGGAATATACCGAATCCCGTTTCTTTGAAGATGCTGACCGGAAACGATTTTGACTTGGAATCGCTTCTTGATGAATTGATTGTCAACATAAATGATGCCGTTGAAAATCTTCGGACCGAACAGGGTAAGGAAAGAATCGACATTGCTTACAGGAAACGTCTTTTCCGCTGCGGCGAGTGGGCTGAATATGAATATGAAGGAGAAATTAAATCTATGATTATCAACGGATATGACAAATACGGCCGTCTTTGCCTTTCCGACAAAAACGGCCATGAAGTCGTTTGTGATATAAAAGAAGTCAGGTTTATATTGTAGCCGCTTTCTCGGCCATCATGTTCACGAGATTCTGCAAGGGGCGTTTCGCCATCATCGACATGAGTGCGTTGAGCTGGGCGTCAATCTCGAACATCACGCGGCATTTGTCGCCCGTTGACGCGATGTGAATCGAGAAGACAAATGGAAACGGGACTTTCCCGACCGGAACAAGTTGCACCAAACTGTATGGAACTCTTTGACTTACGCTTAAAGTGATGCTTCCCATCCCTTGGACGGTGAACGCCAAAGTGTCGGCGTCGGCTTTCACGTTGACGGCCTGCTCCGGCAGCATCGCCGGAATGTTTCTCATGTCACTCGCGATGGCGTACATCTCCTTCTCACTCTTGCTTGTGTCAATATATTCTGATTTAAATAACATCCTACCTCTTTTTAACTTTCTAACTTTTTAACTTTATAAACTTTACAAACTTTCCAACTTTCAACTAACTCTGGTGTGCGTCTGACCACGCCTGCGGGCTTTGTCTCCATTCCATGAGCGATTGCATCTGGTCGTCGGAGACGTAGTTCTCTTCGACGGCTTTCTTTATCAACGCCTCGTAGTTGCTGATGGTCACGAGTTCGCAGTTGGCGTTCTTGAATGCCTCGGCCGCGGCGTTGAGCTGGTATGTGAAAATCGCCATCATGCCTTTGACGTTTGCGCCTTTCTCGCGGAGCGCCTCGACTGCGGCGAGACTCGACTTGCCTGTCGATACGAGGTCTTCGATGACAACCACCGAAGAGCCTTGCGGCACGATGCCTTCAACCTGGTTGTTGAGACCGTGTGACTTCGCCTCAGAACGCACGTAGCAGAACGGGAGTCCGAGATCCTGTGCGACCAATGCGCCTTGCGGGATGCCACCTGTAGCAACACCGGCGATGATGTCCGGCTTGCCGAATTTGTCAATGCATATCTTGACAAAAGCCTCACGGATGAATGTCCTGATCTGCGGATACGAAAGAGTGATGCGGTTGTCGCAATATATCGGAGATTTTAATCCGCTCGCCCATGTAAAAGGACTTGCAGGATTCAATTTTATTGCTTTAATTTGCAGCAGAAAATTTGCTAATGCTAATGCGGTCTCTTGATCGTTCATGATATGTTAAAATATTTAAAAATCGAGTGCAAATGTACAGACTTTTTTGTAATGACAGAGTATTAATCTCAAAAAATTTTTCTGTCGAAACCTTTGAGTGCAAAGATGAAAACGTAAATTCTTCGTTAGACGTTGATAATGTTATTGTTAAAATAAAACAATGGCTTGATGATTCCGCCATCGCCACCCTTGACTTGGGTGGTCTGGACGGTGATGCCGTCGCTTTGGCGATAAAGTCGGTTTTCAGGCAGGCACCTGCTGCTGGCGGTGTCGTTATGATTGACAATCAGTTTGTTGCGATAGAAAGAAATGGCATTCCTGACCTTCCGAAAGGACATATCGAAGAAGGTGAGACACCGGAAGTCGCTGCGCTGCGCGAGGTCGAGGAGGAGACAGGAATCACTGATTTGAAGATAACGGGAAAGCTCCCGGTCACCTGGCATTGCTATCTCCTGAACGGAAACTGGACGATAAAAAAAACGTCGTGGTACGTGATGACGACCACATCGGGGATGAAAAACATCCCGCAGACCGAGGAGGGCATCTCGAAAGTTTACCTTATTAATATATATGATGATGCATTTGACGACTTCTTGAAAAAAACGTTTTCGACGCT
>JAUNNU010000097.1 GCA_030537295.1 Bacteroidia bacterium | reverse complement strand
TCCTGTCATGTCTTCCTCGCCCCACACTGCGCTTCGCTTCGTATGGGGTTAATAGTGTAGTGTGCCTCCGGCACACGGAGTACAACCAAGGTGGTCAAACCGATGTTGTCCGGCCGTAGAGACGCGCCGCAGCGCGTCGGAACGAATGAGGCGGAGCATGCTGCAAAAAAATCAGCCGGTGTTTATAACAATGCCGCAAAATACATCGGCAGACATGTCAGCGCACCGTCTTTTTGGTAGTCTTTTGTGTATAGCAAAATCCTGTCGCCGACACGTGAATAGAACTTCTCGCAGAATGCATCAAGCGACTTGTGAGATTTGTAGCCAGATGATTTGACTTCGATTGGGAGCAATTTGTCGCTGCGGGAAAGAAGAAAATCAATCTCATAATTATGTTTGTGCTCGGCGGGGAAGGTGTAATAAAACAATTCGTTGCCAGCCGTGCGGAGCATCTGCGCCGCAAGATTCTCATAGACATAGCCCATGTTGGCACTTAATTTATCCGACAGCAGCTTCTGATAAATGATATTTTCGGTGTAAGACTTGTTTTTAAACGCAAGCGTCACAAACAAACCTGTGTCGGCAAGAAACATTTTGTAACGGTTGTAATCTTTGAACATCCCCATCCCTACATTCGGGTCGTTGACGTGATATGCCATCGCGATGGTCTGGCTGCTTTCCATGTTTGCGACGACTTCTTCAAGACGTCCAGCCGATTGGTTTTCAATGACTCCGCCTATCTGATAACGTGAGGCGTTGTTGTTGAGCTGGCTCGGAATCGCTGAAAAGATACGTGAAGCTCGTCCTGTCGGGTCGATGCGGTAAAAGTCGGTGTCATACAGTTCAAGGATCTCACGTTTTGCGTCATCGACGGCTCGCATGTCGTTGAAATTGATAAAAGCCTCCACGGCCTGTGGCATTCCGCCGACAAGCATGTACAGGCGCAAATCCCTGATCCAGCGTCTGTGTACTGCATCGCCCATCGGCATCTTCATGTCAAATGCCTGCTGTATCTGCGTGGGCGTCGTTTCGTTTCCGATCGCCCAATAAAACTCTTCCAAATCCATTGGATAAAGTGTCTCGGCGTGCTCTTCGCTCGGAATGACAATGTCTTTGATGTTCTTTTTTATTGAAAGCAATGATCCCGTCTCGATATAATCATATCGCCCGTCTTTGACAAGGTGTTTTATTGCCTGCCGCGCCAATGGTTGTGTCTGAACCTCATCGAAAACTATCACCGACTCGCGCTGATGAAGCGACACTCCAAATATGTTCTGCAAACGGATGAAGAAATAATCGAGATTCATCATGTTTTCAAACAATGACGAAACTTCCTTGTCCGTTTTTGAAAAATCCACAAGAATATACGACTTGTATTCGCGTCTTGCGAACTCTTCAACAAGCGTGGATTTGCCAACACGACGTGCTCCTTTTATCAATAAGGCGGTACTTCCTTGCTTTCTTAACTTCCAATGAAGCATCGTGTCGTATAATTTACGTCTGAAAATCATAAAAATCAAAGTGTTATCAGGCTGCAAAGATACGAATATTTTTCATGCCGCAAAATTTTTTTTGTTGATTTGTATGAAAATCGCAAAATGTTTTTCGCCGATTTGTATGAAAATCGCAAAATTTAACAAAATCAAGTTAGTCGGTTGTATTATGACTTTTTTTTAGTACTTTTGCACGTTTAAAAGTTTTCATTGCTATGAGGCAAGAGTTGGCGAACAGGTTATTGGACGTGCTCATGGAATACAAAGAATTGGGCATCGCGGAGCAGATAGACCACCAGAAGTTCTATCTGTATTCCATCATTACCCATTCCACCGCCATCGAGGGCAGCACCGTCACCGAGATAGAGAACCAGCTTTTGTTCGACGAGGGCATTTCCGCCAATGGACGCAGCATCCAAGAGCAGCTGATGAACCTCGACCTGAAGGCGGCTTACGAAAATTCGATGATATTGGCTCGTCAACACGTGGATTTTTCTGTTGAGATGCTGAAAAATATGTCGGCAATCGTAATGAAAAACACTGGTGGTCAATATAATACGGCGCAGGGGAGTTTCGATGCTTCAAAAGGTGACTTGCGCTTGGTCGGCGTTACGGCGGGCATCGGTGGGCCTTCTTATATGAGTTATCAGAAAGTCCCTGCCAAACTTGCTGAATTTTGCCGACAATTAAATGACAATCGTCATCAACTTCTTGACAACGATGATATAATTGAAAAATATTTATTGAGTTTTGACGCACATTATCAATTGGTTACGATTCATCCTTGGGTTGATGGCAATGGCAGGATGTCGCGGCTCGTAATGAATCATTTGCAATATGAATTCGGATTGGTGCCGGCTAAAATCGTTAAAAACGACAAGGCTGATTACATCAAGTCGCTTGTTGATTCGAGAGATTCCGAGACCTCTGAACCATTCTTGGAGTTTATGATTGAAGAACATGTGAAAAACCTCAACAATGAGATTGAAGCGTTTAAAAAATCAATGGATTTTGACCCGATAAACACCAAATCTGACCCGATAAAATCATTCTCTGACCCGATAACTGACCGTTTATATAATGAAATCATTTTGAATAGTTCGCTTAATTATTCAGAATATGCGGCAAAACTTGGTGTTTCTGAAGCCACTGTGAAACGTCGTCTTGGTGAGTTGAAAAAGAATGGTATAATTGTGAGAATTGGAAGTAACAAAACTGGTCGTTGGGAGATAAATAGATAATCATAACATAAAAATAAAATTTAAAACCATGAAACAGTTAATTGAATGTGTTCCTAATATCAGCGAAGGCCGCGATATGAACATCATTAATCAGGTGACAGCCGAGATCGAGAAGGTCGAAGGCGTGAAACTGCTTGACGTTGACCCGGGTGCGACGACGAACCGCACCGTCATCACTTTCGTCGGAGAACCTAAGAACGTGTGCGAAGCCGCGTTCCGCGTCGTGAAGAAAGCCGCCGAACTCATCGACATGCGCAACCACCACGGCGCACACCCGCGTCAGGGCGCGACAGACGTGTGCCCTCTCATCCCGGTGTCGAACATCGAGATGGACGAGGTCGTGGAATACGCCCGCGCACTCGGCAGACGCTTCGGCGAAGAACTCAACATCCCGATTTATTGCTACGAGAGCGCGGCGTTCCAGCCGAAACGCCAGAACCTCGCTTACTGCCGCACAGGTGAGTACGAGTCGTTAGCAAGCCGCCTCGGAACGGAAGAATGGAAACCGGATTTCGGTCCTAACGAATGGAACGAACATGTCGCCCAGACAGGTGCCACACAGGTCGGAGCACGCGACTTCCTCATTGCCATCAACTACAACCTCAACACGACATCGACACGTCGCGCCAACGCCATCGCGTTCGACGTCCGTGAGAAAGGCCGCCCGAAGAGAATCGGCCCGAAGGTGACAGACAAACCGATGAAAGACGAGAATGGCAACACCATCATGATCCCAGGCACGCTTAAAGGCACGAAGGCAATCGGTTGGTTCATTGACGCTTACGGCATCGCGCAGGTCTCGATGAACATCACCAACATCAATGTGTCGCCGGTTCACGTGTGCTTCGACGAGGTTTGCGCCAAGGCTGCGGCAAGAGGTGTCCGTGTCACAGGTGCCGAGATCGTCGGCTTGATACCAAAGAGGGTCCTCATCGATGCCGGTAAGTATTACCTCGCGAAACAGCAACGTTCGCTCGGCATCAGCGAGGATGAAATCATGAAGATCGCCATCAAGTCAATGGGTCTTGACGATCTGAAGCCTTTCAATCCGAAGGAGAAAGTCATTGAATATCTTATCGAAGACAGCAGCGAGAAGAAGCTCGTTGACATGACATGCACCGGTTTCGCCAACGAGACGGCAAGCGAAAGCCCGGCTCCGGGCGGCGGCTCGATCTCCGCTTACATGGGCGCGCTCGGCGCGGCTCTCGGCACGATGGTAGCCAACCTCTCGTCACACAAACCGGGTTGGGACGACCGTTGGGAAGAGTTCTCGCAGTGGGCCGAGAAAGGTCAAGTCATTAAAGATGAACTGCTTGCATTGGTTGACGAAGACACCAACGCCTTCAACAAGATCATGGCGGCGTTGCAGATGCCGAAGAAGACTGACGCCGACAAGGCCGCGAGAATGGAAGCCCTCGAACTCGCTTCACAGTATGCGACACAGGTGCCTTTCAAGACCATGAACGTGGCGTTAAAGGCATTCGATGTCGTCGAGGCGATGGCGAAGGAAGGAAACCCCGCTTCAGTGTCAGACGCTGGCGTCGGCGCATTGTGCTGCAGAAGCGCGGTCATGGGAGCTTATCTCAATGTCAAAATCAACGCCGCAGGTCTTAAAGACAGAGCATTTGCTGACAATATCGTTGCTGAAGGTGCTAAAATCGAGGCCGTCGCAATCGCAAAAGAAGCCGAAATCCTTGCATTGGTCAACAAAATTATCAACAAGGAATAAGGTAATAATTTGATAATTAACTAATTATCATAATAATAAAAAGTTGAAAAATTTTTGAGTCAATTGTTGTGAATATTATAAAAATATTTGTAATTTTGCACTCCGAATTTTGAAAGGAATAGAGATATGTCAAAGAAAGTTAAAGACGCACGCGTTCAGGTTATCCTTGAGTGCACAGAGCAAAAAGCCACCGGTATTCCGGGAACTTCTCGTTACGTTACAACGAAGAATAAGAAGAATACCCCAGAGAGATTGGAACTCAAGAAGTACAACCCAATCCTTAAGAGAGTCACAGTTCATAAAGAAATTAAATAGTTATTAGATATGGCAAAGAAAGCAGTTGCATCATTGCACTTAACAGGTAGAGAATATACCAAAGTCATTAAGATGAAGAAGTCTGAAAAGACAGGCGCATACTACTTCGATGAAGCAGTTGTCCCGAATGACATGGTTCAGGAATACATCGCAAAGAAATAAGTAATTATTTTTTGAATTGGTTCATAATGGCTTTCCCGTTCAGGCGGGAGAGCCTTTGTGGTTTGGTGTGTTTCACGCTTTTTTATGTCTTCTTGCGGATTTCGTATATACAGCCGATTTTTAATTTAAATGTGCTTTATCTGCGTAATCAGCGGGACAAAAATGTTTTGAAAAAGTTGTTTTCACGCGAGATATTTTATTATCTTTGCGAAAAATTAAAATTTAGATATAATGGGTCTTTTTTCATTTTTCAAGAGAAAGAAAGAAAATCAGGAGACGGTTGTAACTCCTGAAAATCAAAGTGTTACAACAAAAGTTGAAGAAATTAAAAAAGAAGAGAACGTTGAAACTTCCAATGTCGGGCAACCTGTGAATGAAGTCGTCGTGAAGGAGCCTGAAGTGAAAGAGATTACCAAAGAGGAAGTTGAACAGGCGAAGGAGGATCTCGACCAGAGTCTGAAGAAAACACGTTCAAGCGTTTTCGACCGCATCGCAAAAGCCATCGTCGGGAAATCGACGGTTGATGATGATGTCCTCGACAACCTTGAGGAAATCCTCATCACTTCTGATGTCGGCGTTGACACAACTTTGAAGATTATAAAACGCGTCCAGGACAGAGTAGCCCGTGACAAGTATCTCGGAACCAATGAGTTGAACAAGATTCTCCGAGAGGAGATCATGGCTCTGTTGCAGGAGAACAACTCTGGCGACGGCAGCACTTTCCGCATTCCTGAAGACAAGAAGCCGTACGTCATCATGGTCGTCGGTGTCAACGGCGTGGGCAAGACCACCACAATCGGGAAACTTGCGTATAACTTCAAACGTGCGGGATTTAAAGTTCTGCTTGGTGCGTCCGACACGTTCCGCGCCGCCGCCGTTGACCAACTTAAAATCTGGGCCGACCGCGTTGGCGTTCCTGTCGTCACTCAAGGCATGGGCGCAGACCCGGCATCAGTGGCCTTCGACACCGTGAAATCGGCTGTGGCTCAAGACGTTGACGTTGTCCTCATCGATACAGCAGGACGTCTTCACAATAAGGTCAATCTGATGAACGAGCTTTCGAAAATCAAGAAAGTATGCCAGAAAGTCGTCCCCGACGCACCGCATGAAGTGCTTCTCGTCCTCGATGCCTCGACGGGACAAAACGCCATCGAGCAGGCAAAACAGTTCATGGCGGCGACCGACATCACGGCCATGGCTCTCACCAAACTCGACGGGACAGCCAAGGGCGGCGTCGTCATCGGCATCTCCGAGCAATTCAAGATTCCGGTGAAATACATCGGAGTGGGAGAGAAGATGGAAAACCTGCAAATATTTGACAGACAGGAGTTTGTGAACAGCTTGTTTAATTAGGAGCTTGAGGTGGTTAAGAAATGCAGAAACAAATTTTTAATATCGTGACGCTCGGCTGCTCGAAAAACAAAGTCGATTCGGAGCATCTCGCGGCACTTTTGAGTGAGAAATATAAAATCGTCCACGACAGCGACGGCAGATGCGATGTCGTAATCATCAACACGTGCGGTTTCATCGGCGATGCGAAAGAAGAGTCAATCGACACGATTCTTGAATATGCGGAATTGCGTAAAGACAATAAAATCAAGAAGTTGTATGTCATGGGCTGCCTCTCGCAACGTTACAGGAGAGAACTGAAGAACGAGATTCATGAAGTCGATGCGTTCTTCGGCGTCGAGCCGGTTCAACATGTTGCGGCAGAGATACTTAAGTCCGACTGCAATCCGGATTATTGCTGCGGGCGCGTGCTCTCGACGCCGTCGCATTACGCTTATCTGAAGATTTCCGAGGGCTGCAACCGCCGCTGCGCTTTTTGCGCTATCCCGCTGATCCGCGGCGAGCATAAGTCGGTGCCGATGGAGAATCTTCTCGAAGAAGCGCGGCTTCTTGCCAGGAAAGGCGTCAAGGAGCTGATTCTCATAGCGCAAGACCTCACTTATTACGGCTACGACCTTGACGGGAAATCGCATATCGTCGAGCTTGTGCGGAAAATCACCGAGATTGAAGGGATAGAGTGGGTGAGGCTTCATTACGGCTACCCGCTCGGCTTTCAGGACGAGCTTCTTGAGCTGATGCGCGACAATCCGAAAGTGTGTCATTACATCGACCTGCCTTTGCAGCACGTCAACACGCAGATTCTCAAGACGATGCGTCGTGGCGTTGACCGTGAGCAGACTATCAACTTCGTGAAAAAAGTCAGAAGCTACGTTCCTGACATCGCCTTCAGAAGCACCTTTATTGTCGGTTTTCCTGGCGAGACGGAGAAGCAGTTTGATGAGCTTATCGATTTCATAAAAGAGATGCGGTTCGAGCGCGCCGGCGTTTTCGCCTATTCCGCCGAGGAAGGCACTCCGGCTTACGAACTTGAAGACGATGTGCCGGAAGACGTGAAACAGGCCCGCGTGAGCAGGTTCATGGACGTGCAGCAGGATATTTCGTTGGAAATCAATTCAAAACGCTTGGGCAGAACCGAAAAGGTTCTCATCGACCGCACCGAAGGCGATTATTACGTCGGCCGCACCCAGTACGACTCGCCTGAAGTTGACGACGAGGTCCTTATCTCAAAGAAAGACAATAAGTTGGAACTCGGCACTTTCGTTACCGTGAAGATTGTTCAGGCCGACTATTTCGACTGCTACGGCGAGGTGATTAAGGATTAAAAGTCTTTCATCATCTCGTGGAAGCCTTTCTCGCCGCCGAGTTTCTCCATGATGCGCTGGCGGTGCCGCTTGAACGAGCGAACCTCAATCCCGCACAAAGCCGCGATTGTCATATCGCTGAAACCATACCGGCTGCAGCAGCACGCTTCAATGTCGTTTTCAGTCAACGATGGATGTAACTCCTTTAGATTCATGACGAAACCATTGTGAACAATGTTTGTGATGTTGACGAATTCCTTCCAGTCGTTGTCCGACAAGACAAGCGATTTGTCAGCCGAACCGTTTTCCAATGAGTTGGCTTTCTTGTAAACTTTGTTGTTTACGAGCCAGTTGTCCTGCACATTCTGTTTCTGCTGCATGGCAAGTTGCAGTGCCGAAAGGCGTTCCGCTTCTTTCCTTCGCATGATTTTTTGAGATATGATTACGATAATCAATGTGATGACAACGAAGGTGATGGCAAATATCAAGTATGTTGTGACTTTGATTCTTTTCGCGTAAACTTTGTTTTCATTCTCAACTTTCTTCCTGTAGTCTTCTAATGCGACACCGGTTTCTTCTCGTTCCCTGTCGTTATAAAATATTGAAATACACTGATTTGCGTATGTGGCGGCTTCCTTGTAATCGCCTTTTATCAAGTGTGTCTTGAACAATGTCCGGTAAATGTTTCGCAAATTGGGGTCTAACGGCTCTTTGCTGTCGCGTGCTTCCAAGGCGCGGTTTGTGTAATAAAGTGCTGAATCATAATCTTTTAATTCATAATATAGCTGTCCGATTTCGGCATCGTACTTTTGTCTGACATTGTTTTTGTAGGCGACATCATTGGCCCCTTTGTAGATTTCAAGAGCTTTTTTCGGGTTGTTTTTCCTGAAACACACTCCGTAAAAGAACATTGAGTTGGAAATTAGCCGATAATCGTCTGACTGCAAGTCGATGTCAAGTGCTTTTTTGCAATAATAAGCGCAGCTGTCGTTGTTATTCAGGAAAAGGCAAACGCCAATCTGGTTGTAGCAATATGCAGGCACGGCGATGTCGTGTTTCTCGAAAAAATCCACCGCCTCGGTAGTCACGCTCAACACATCGTCGTAACGCCCGATCCCTCGATATGAGTTGGAAAGTCCAAGCAAAATCCAATGTTTCTGATTCTCAATGATGACTTTATCGTCAGCGTTGGGGATTCCGCTGTATTTGACGATGCGGCTGTCAACTTCCTTGGCTTTGTTGATGGCATTCAAGCCCTTCAGAAGCATATTCGTGCCGTCAAGGTCAACACCATTATTGACATCGTAATCAAGGCGGAACAATATGTAATAAGCCTTGGCTTTCATGTAGTAATCCCTACTGTTTTCGTAATAGTCTGATACAATATGAATTAAAGTGTCGGAGTCTGGTTCGTCAAGCCTGCCCATGAGCCAGTAAGCGCGGATTTTCAGAAGGCTGCGATGCGCTTTCTGTTCTTCCGTCAGTTTAAGTTGGCCGATGGAATCGAGCGTCGCCAGATCGTTTTCGTCGGCTTTTGCATGACCTTGAATCTTGAAAAGAAGGTCGTCAATCTGCTCGCTGTTTTCATTTTTACAAGAAATAAATGCCGTCGAAGCAAAAATTGCAATGGCGAAAATATTCAGGATTTTTCTCATTTGAATTTTGATTTTAGAATGCAAAAATAAAGAAAATTTTTAAGAACAAGGTGCGACAATTTTATTTTCATTCAAAATTAAAATGTTGAAAATCAGAATGATGAAATGCGACAGGTGCGACAAATGCCTTCTGGGTGAATGCCTTCGGATTTTTGAGGATTAAATTTTATAGTTTTGCATGAAAATTACAAAATCAGGTTTAACTAAAATTTAGAATCATGAAGAAAAAATTGACAAATTCAAACCAGATGAAAAAGGTCTGTGCGATGTTTGTTTCCGCGTTCATTTTTATGATGACGTGCGGGGCGCAGACTCCTTGGGACGGCACCATTGCCGGTTCGTACGACGGCGGCGACGGCACTCGTGAAAACCCTTATCAAATCGCCACGGCGGAACAGCTGGCGTTGTTCGCATACGATATTAATAATGGTGTGAACAGCGCGGCGCATTTCATCCTCACCAAAGACATTAATCTTAACGGCGCTGGCGGGCAGATGTGGACGGCTGTCGGGACTGTGAAGGTGACATGGCTTAACCCGATAAACTACGTCGTGGAACCGGCCTATCCTTTCATGGGTGTCTTCGACGGCGACGGCCACGTGATAAGCGACATGCACGTTGACAACGCCGATGTCATTGGTCTGTTCGGATGCACATATTCCGCCGAGGTGAGAAACCTCATAATCGAAAACGCCAGCGTGACGCAGGGGGCGAGTGCGGGCATTGTCGTCGGCGAGGCGTTCAACACCGACATCGAAGACTGCACCGTGAGCGGCGAGGTGAGGGCTTACGGGAGCAAGGTCGGCGGCATCGCCGGACATTATATCGCGGATGACAATGGCAACGACACCGTTTCCATAAGAAACTGCGTCAACAACGCATACGTCACCGGTGGCGTAATGTTTCTTGGCGGCATTGCCGGATATACGGAAATGAACGACGGCGTCTTCGTCATCAAGCATTGCGTGAACAACGGCGAGGTCGGCGATATGTGGAACACCAGCACGGCGGGCGGCATCGTCGGCCAAGGCTCGTTCATCATCCGCCATTGCGACAACTACGGCAAGGTCTCGGGAAAAACTACCGCCGGCGGGATGGTCGGGCAGGGAGGCTCTTTCGGACTGATAGAATACTGTTTCAACCATCCTACGGGTGAGGTGACAGGCGGCAGCAGCGCCGGCGGAATCATCGGGACACCTATTTTCACCACTATCCGCATGAGCGGCAATATGGCCACTGTCACCGGCGACGCATATTACGACATGATCCTCGTGGGCGGCATTGCGGGCAGCGACGGCTCCATCTCCAACTGTTTCAACACGGGAAACCTTATCGGAATTATGGATATCCCCGATCCTTCAACTGCACAGATGGGCGGCATTACAGGCTCTCCGACAGAAGGATTCGTGTATAATGTGTATAACGCCGGACAGATTATAAAACCTGTCAATCCGAATCTGACAAACCAGATTTACGGTCGTATCATTCCGGCTTTTTTTAATGAAAAGGACATACGTAACTGCTACTATTACGGCAACGAAGACATCCCTGCTTATGTCTATAATTTCGGAAGCTCGAGTTATACCTATCTGCCTGAATCAAGCGCAATTAGTGAAGGTGCTTCGGCAACTTCATGGGTCCTCGACGAGGCGCAGTATGGCACCACCGACCTTCTTGAGGCCTTGAACGCCGGTGCCATGGGCGAATGCGTCTGGGTCGAGGACACCGACGGCGTCAACGGCGGCTTCCCGATTCCGATTCCGAAGCCGTATGATGTGGTCGCGGAATCTGCCACGGATCCAGGCTCGGTTGATGTCTATCCGAACCCGGGAAACAACGTCTTCAACATCCGCACGGCATTTCCTGACTCGCACGTGGAGCTTTACGACATGATGGGAAGGCTCGTCGGCAGACAAGAAATCACCGATATTGTCACAACAATAAACGCAGAGTTTATGCCTTCCGGGATTTATGTTTGGAAGGTTTATTCGGGCGTTTCGACAGGCTCAACGACCCTTGTTGAAAGCGGAAAGTGGGTGAAGGAATAGTTTGTGATGATTGAGGCCAAAT
>JAUNNU010000204.1 GCA_030537295.1 Bacteroidia bacterium | reverse complement strand
ATGAAAACAGAAGAAGTAAAACAGTTGTTTGAGCAGTTTGAGCAGGCTGCGGCCGAGGTGGAAGGCGTGGAATGTTGGAGCGCAAGAGAATTGTATCCGATTTTGGGATACTCGCAATGGCGTAATTTTATGAATGCCGTTGACAAAGCAAAAGAATCGTGCCGGAATGCCGGTAATAAAATGTCGGATCATTTTGCTGACGTCAGCAAAACGATAGCAATGCCAAAGGGTGCTGAAAAAGAGATAGATGACATCCTCCTGACTCGTTACGCTTGCTATCTTATTGCACAAAATGGAGACCCTCGGAAACCGCAAATCGCATTTGCACAGACTTATTTTGCCGTGCAGACGCGCCGCGCTGAGCTTGTGGAACAGAGACTGTTGGAAGCGGAGCGTGTGAAAGCGCGTGCCAAATTGCAGGAAACGGAAAAGAAGCTTTCGGGCGTGCTCTATGAAAGGGGTGTGAACGACCAGGGATTCGCCATTATCCGCTCGAAAGGCGACCAAGCCCTGTTCCATCTGACTACGCAGCAGTTGAAAAGGAAAATGGGTGTGCCGAATAGCCGTCCCATAGCCGATTTTCTGCCGACAATCAGCATTAAGGCAAAGGACTTTGCAGCTGAAATGACAAGCGTCAATGTTCAGGCCAAGGATTTGTCGGGCGAGCAAAGCATTGAAAAGGAACATGTTGACAACAATATTGCCGTTAGGAAAATGCTGATAGAAAGGGGAATAGTGCCGGAAAATCTATCTCCAGCGGAGGATGTGAAAAAGGTTGAGCGTCGTTTGAAAAGCGATGAAAAGAAAGCCCTGAAAGGCGAAAAGAAATCGAAAGACGATGATGCCATTTGATTCAATCAGGATAAAATCCAAATCATCATCGACGGCAACCGCGAGAACGTGGAGCAGGTCTTTAAAATAAGATTCTTTCCAATCTTTAAAACATTGTAAAGAATTGGAAAATCTTCACTCTATCCCTCTCAAATCCTTGTACAACTGCACTGCGTATAAATCCGTCATGTTGGAGATGTAGTCGAGCACAACCTGAATCTTCGAGTACAAGTCGGTCCTGTCCGTCATGAACTGCTCAGGTATCAACGAGAGCAGTTTCTTGCTGTACGCGCTTTCCTGATGGAGCATCGCATGGATGAATTCGCTCAGAAGATTGCCGATGATGTTGAAACCGGTAACTTCAATCTTCACTACAGATGGATGCTTGTAAATATTTGAAATTGAGAAGTTTCTACAATTCTCCAAGGCGTTGTTTTCATACTCCGGAAGATGCGAGATCAGGCTTTTGCTGAACGTTCCTTCCATTATTTCATCGTAATGGTCGATGAAGACTTTCGACACGCAATCGACCAATTTGTTGATGACAGTGGCCCGCAAAAACGCCATGCGCTCGTTGGCATCGGTGACGGTCTTGTAAATCTGTTCCTTCCTCTCGAAGAACCATCTGTCGGCATCTTCGTTCATGAAGGCGATGAAGTGTTCTTCTATTGATTTTGTTTGGATTATGCCGCGTTTGTGGGCGTCTTCCATGTCTAAGATGAGATAACAGATGTCATCGGCGGCTTCCATCATATACGAAAGCGGATGGCGGGCATAGACTGGCATTTTCTCGTCAAGACGCGGGATGCCGCAGCCGTTCATCACCTTTTCAAACGTCTCAATTTCGGAGTTGAAGACGTTGTATTTCTTGCGGTCGCCTTTGCCGGACGACGGATACGGATATTTTATCAATGTCGCCAACGAAGCGTATGTGAGCGACAGTCCGCCTTCACGACGGCCTCTGAATTGATGTGTCAGCTGGCGGAAAGCGTTGGCGTTTCCCTCGAAGGAGATGAGGTCAGTCCATTGATATTCAGGGATTAAGCCTTCGAGCGACTTGCCTTCACCGTGTTTGAAATAGCTGCTTATCGTCTCCTCGCCGGAGTGTCCGAACGGCGGGTTGCCGAGGTCGTGGGCGAGACAGGCGGTTGTGACGATCGTGTCGATGTCGTAGATGTCATCAAGGATTTCATTGCCGAATCTCTCAGCGAGTTGCTTGGAAACCTTACGCGCTATTGAACGCCCGACGCTGGCCACTTCAAGGCTGTGCGTCAGTCGGTTATGCACCATCTGGCTTCCCGGAAGAGGGAAGACCTGCGTCTTGTTCTGAAGACGTCGGAAGATATTCGAGAATATTATCCTGTCGTAGTCGCGCTGAAACTCGTTGCGGATGTCGGCGACGTTCTGCGCCCGAGCGTCACGATTCGCTGAAAGTAATGATTTCCAATTCATTTTGCACAAGTTTTTTTTGAAACACAAG
>JAUNNU010000096.1 GCA_030537295.1 Bacteroidia bacterium | reverse complement strand
CGCGCTTCTCGCAAACGATTACTGCGGTCGCAGGAGCGACACGAAAAACCTTGTCTTGGACATCAACGACATGCTCAGGCAATGCCGCCTCGACGACATGCGCGATGCCATGACAGGCTTCTTCGCTTCAATCCCATACAACGCCAATTACCAAGAACGCGCTTGGAGCTACGAAAGTCATTATCACTACACATTCTATCTGATTTTCAGACTTTTATCTTGTTACACGACCTTTACGGAAAAAGCAAACTCACGCGGCAGGGCCGACATCATCGTTGAGACCGCCGACTACGTTTACATCTTCGAGTTCAAACTTGACGGCACCGCCGCCGAAGCGTTGAAACAGATCGAGGACAAAGGCTACGCCGAGCCTTACGTCGCCGATTCGAGAAAACTATTCCGCATCGGAGTGAGTTTCTCGAGCGATAAGAAGAACATCGTCGAGTGGGAGACGGTTTGAGTTATAAAGTAGAAAGTTAATAAAGTTCGTAAAGTAGAAAGTGGCTGGCGCAATTTGTGTTGCGCCAGCCTTTTACTTTATACCTAACACCTAACGACCTAAACACCTCTTAAAACAGCGTTCCTTGGTCGCCGCCTTTGAAACGGCCTAAGTGTTTGTAGGCCATGTCGGTGACGACGCGTCCGCGTGGGGTGCGCATCAGATATCCTTCCTGGATGAGGAAAGGCTCGCAGACCTCTTCTATGGTGCCGGCTTCTTCACCGACGGCGGTGGCGATGGTGTTCACGCCGACAGGTCCGCCTTTGAACTTGTCGATGATTGTCAGCAGGATGCGGTTGTCCATGTCATCGAGTCCGTGCTGGTCAACGTTGAGGGCTTTGAGTCCGATTTTTGCGATTTCGATTGTGATTTTACCGTTGCCTTGTATCTGTGCGAAGTCGCGGACGCGGCGCAGCAGCAGGTTGGCGATACGCGGTGTGCCACGGCTGCGGCGTGCGATCTCGAATGCGGCTTCGTCGTCGATAGGCACCCTCAATATCGCAGCGGAGCGTTTTATGATGTTCGACAGTGTCTTTGAATCGTAATATTCCAATCGCAGGTTGATGCCGAAACGCGACCGCAACGGAGCCGTGAGCAGTCCGGAGCGCGTGGTGGCGCCGATTAGCGTGAACGGGTTGAGTGCGATCTGCACGCTGCGGGCGTTAGGGCCTGATTCTATCATGATGTCGATGCGGAAGTCCTCCATGGCGGAATACAGATACTCCTCCACGACGGGGCTGAGGCGGTGTATCTCGTCGATGAAAAGCACGTCGTTTTTTTCGAGGCTGGTAAGCAGCCCGGCCAAGTTACCGGGTTTGTCGAGCACCGGCCCTGATGTCATCTTCATGTTCACGCCCAACTCGTTGGCGATGATGTGTGAGAGCGTGGTCTTCCCCAATCCCGGAGGGCCGTGAAGCAGCACGTGGTCGAGCGATTCGCCACGCTGCGCCGCCGCCCTGACAAAAACCCTCAGGTTTGCGACAACCTGCTCCTGACCGGCAAAACAGCCGAAAGCATCGGGACGCAACGCCTTCTCGATCTCTTTCTCCGCCTTGCTCATCGAAGCACCGTATGCATCAAGATTTTCGTTCATATTAAAAAAATATTCGACAAAAGTACAAAAAATATCGCGAGATTGAAAAGTTTTGAGTAATTTAGCGAAAATTTTTGCGTATTGAAAAACAAACTATCAGTACTGATTTTAATGTGCTTGTTATCAGTGAGTTGTATGGCACAGAAAGGGTCATTGAAACTGCATCAGGATTCAAGAATCGACTCGCTTGTCATGAAACAGAGGCAGATTTACGCCAACGACAGCACCATCGACGGCTTCCGCGTCCAGATTTTCATGGAACTCGGCAACGACGCGGTACGCCACGCCGACAGCGTGAAAGCGGTCTTCGAGAGAAATTACCCCGACGTCCCGATATACCTGATATTCGGCCAGCCTTACTACCGCCTGCGTGTCGGCGACTTCCGCACACGCCTCGAGGCCGAAAACCAGTACCAGCAACTCAAAGACGAATACGGGAACTCTTTTGTCACCGCCGACCGCATCAACCTGCCGTACAACCCGCTGTACGGCGAACATGCCGGAATGCCAGGGAAAGTGTTCATCGAAGAAGAAGACCTCTTTCTCGACACATTGAAGATGGACAGCATCATCAATTTTGAGAAAAATCTCGACCGAAACATGAACTCGATTTTTTACGAAGATGATTAGACAATAACGTATTCTTTTAATTGTCAGGAAATTATTCGGTTTCAAACAATTTTTAGGAATATGTTCGTTATATGAAAACTATGGAAAACGACGATTTGAAAAAACAGATAGATGAGCTGTTCAGGCTTTTCAAGAAGATGATGGATAAATATCCGCCTGACGAAATGCCTGGCATCGACAAAGCACAGCTTGAACAACTGAAGGCTTATCTGTCACAGTATGAACAGATTAAAGACCAGTTCTCTGTCGAGATGTACGGCATGGCGAACAACGATATGGCGAAACATTTCATCTCGATGCTCACCAAACGCCTCCGCGACCAGCTCGGAGATGACGCCGACATCGACGACGAACCAAAAGTGTCGGAAGTCGATGTCAAGGAAAAAGCCTTCGAATCATTGCAGACAGGCGAGAACTACGACGCACTCATCGAAGCCATCGACAGCGAACTGAAAAACAAAAATCTCTCAATGGAAGAGATTGATGCACTCCTCGATAAAAGACAAAAAGTTTTGAATAAAATATCTAAATAATTGAGAATTACAGATTTATAGCTATGAAGAAACGTTTTTCAATCCTTGCGGCATTGCTCCTTGTCATGACTTTCGCAGCCAATGCGCAGATTATCAATGAACGCACAAACGGAAAAGTGACACTCGGCGGTGATATTTTCACCGACATCAACACCGGCGACAAATATGAGAATTTCAAGCTGAAGGCAATGAATGTCGGCGGCGACTTCTATCTCACTTATAACATGAAGATGGGCGAGTCGAAACACACTGTGTCGCTCGGTGTCGGCATGACATTCCACAATTATTACATGAAAAACTCGTACCTTACAGGTGAGGGCGCTTACGCCGACACGACGTATTTTACTGAAAACTCTAATGTTAAAAACAGCAAATTGAACATAAACTACTTCGACATCCCGCTTGAACTCAACTTCAGGATCGCCGACAAGTTCAAGATCTCCGCCGGTTTCAAGTTCGGCATCATGATGTATGCGAAGTCGAAGGTCAAAGGCGACATCATGGGCGACGGCGAGGAATGGAAAGTGAAATATGGGAAAATCAACAATATCGAACAGTATTCTTACGCTTTGACGTTGAGAGTCGCTTACAGGGCGTTCAACATCTTCGCTCAGTATCAATTCAATAACTCGTTCAAGAAAGGCTACGGCCCGGAGGTGATACCGTTCTCGATAGGTATCGGCTTGAGGGCGTTTTAAATGTCAACGGACAATGAATCGTTGACGCACTGTTGGCGTCAAAATGAAATAAAGTAGAGAATAGTCACGACTGCGAATCCCGCGGCGAAGCCCGAAACAAGCTGGGCGTTGCTGTGGGATTCTTCTCTCATGCGCGCCGAAGCCGCGATGCCTGACAGTATTATGCTCGCGAGGAAATAGGGGAGAAACGTGTTCATCGACAACATCGTCATGATGAACAGGCTTCCGGCAAAACCACCCCAGCCGAGAGTGTGCAGACTGATTTTCCAGAAAAACGTCACGGCAAATGCCAATACGCTGATTACCAATGCTGACGAAAGATAAAAATTGTACATAACCATCACTGGGATGTTGTGGAACAACTTGATGGCGCCGTAAAGCGAAAGCGTCATCAGGAAGATGGGGCCGAGACGGTCGTCACGGTTTTCCATCTCCAAAGAACCAATGATTTTCCAACGTTTCATCATCACAACTACAAGTCCGGGAAAGAGACATGTCGCTGTCAGTGCGGAAATGAAGAATGTGAGGTCGTTGCCTGGCGTGAACCTCGTTATCCCGGATGAAATCATCACCAACATCATCAGTGTCGGGAGGAAAATCGGGTGCAGTATTGCTGATATTATCTTTGCGGTTTTCATAGTTCCTTGCGTAGTCGTGATACGGGAATCTCTAACTGTTCACGGTATTTCGCGGTGGTGCGCCGCGCTATGGTGAATCCTTTTTCTTTCAGCACCGCTGTCAGCTCGTCGTCGGTGAGAGGCTTCTTCTTGTCCTCATTATCAACGCTTTCCTTGATGATCTGTTTGATTTTTCGTGTCGAGACCTCTTCGCCTTCGTCGCTTACGATGCCTTCGCTGAAGAAGAATTTCAGTTTGTATGTGCCGAATGCTGTCTGGACGTATTTGCTGTTCGCGACGCGCGAGATTGTGGAGATGTCGAGTCCCACGACGTTCGCTATGTCTTTGAGGATCATCGGTTTCAGTTTGCTTTCATCGCCTGTGATGAAAAAGTCATATTGTTTCTCCATGATGGCTTTCATGGTGACGTAAAGCGTGTTCTGACGTTGGTTTATGAGGTCGATGAAGACCTTGGCGGAATCGATTTTGTTCTTGATGAAGGCGACGGCTTCGCGGTTCTCCTGGGTGTTTTTCTTTTTCGCGTATTCTGCGAGCATCTCTTTGTAATCCTTGCTGACGCGAAGGTCGGGCGTGTTGCGGCTGTTGAGCGAGAGTTCGAGGCTGTCGCCGTTGCTTACGACGGTGAAGTCGGGGATGACGTAGTTGGTGCTGTGGCTTGGCGCCGACATCGTGCCGCCCGGTTTCGGGTTGAGTTTGAGAATATGGTCGATGGCGGTCTTGAGCTCGTCTTCGGTCATGCCGCTCTTGGCGATGATTTTGTCGTAATGCTTCTGCGTGAAATCCGTGTAAAAGTTCTCGATGATGTTGATGGCATCTTCGTAGTCTTCTTCAAAATCCTCGTTTTCAAGACGTTTGAGCTGTATCAGGAGGCAGTCGCGCAGGTTCTCGGCGCCGACGCCGGCCGGGTCGAACTCCTTGATGACGTTGAGCACTTCGCGTATCTCCTCGTCGCTGACGTCCATGTTCTGCGAGAAGATGAGGTCGTCGGAGATTCCGCTTATCGGCCTCAACAGATAGCCGGAGTCGTCGATGTTTCCGATGATGTATTCCCCGATTTTCTGTTTGCGTCCGTCGAGTTTGCGGAACGCCAATTGCTCGAGAAGCGAGTCCTGGAAACTCGCCTCGTTGGAAATCGGAGCTTCGTAATGTTCATCGTCGGGGCTGCTGTTGTTTGCGTATCGTTTGTAAGCCGCGTCGTCTTCGTCGTCATCGTTGAGGTAGTCGTCGAAGTCTGAAAGCGGGTCGTAGTGTTCATCGTCGCCTTGTCCGTCGTCGAAGGTGTCAACGTTGTCGTTGTTGAGATTATCTTCGTCGCTGTCGTTATCGTCAAATTCAAGAGCCGGGTTCGTCTCAATCTCCTCTTTTATCCGCGTGGCGAGTTCCATCGTAGGCACCTGTATCAGCTGCATGAGCTGTATCTGCTGCGGCGAGAGGTTCTGCTGCAATTTCTGAATCTGTGATAAACTTTGAGAAGTCATGTTAAAAAAATTTCATTCTGACTTAAACTCCTTGATCTCCCTAAACTCCTGAAACCCCTTAAGCTCCTTAAATTCCTGAAACTCCTAATACAGGCAGTTCTTCGGTGTCCTCGGGAACGGGATGACGTCGCGGATGTTGGTCATGCCGGTGACGAAGAGCAGGAGACGTTCGAAGCCGAGGCCGTAGCCCGAATGAGGCACAGAGCCGAACCTGCGTGAGTCGAGATACCATTCCATCGACTCTTTCGGGATGCCGACTTCGTCCATTCTCTTGAGGAGCTTGCCCATGTCGGTCTCGCGCTCCGAACCGCCGATGATCTCGCCGATGCCGGGGAACAAGACGTCCATGGCGCGGACCGTCTTGCCGTCCTCGTTCTGTTTCATGTAGAACGCCTTGATCTCCATCGGGTAATCCGTCAGGATGACAGGCTTCTTGAAATGTTTCTCAACGAGATAACGTTCATGTTCCGACTGAAGGTCAATGCCCCAGCCCGTGACGGGATACTGGAATTTGCCTTTCTTGTTGTAGTTGCAGTTTCTGAGGATGTCGATGGCCTCTGTGTATGTCAGTCTTACGAAATCGTGTTCGAGGACAAAATGAAGTTTCTCGATGAGTTCCATTGATTTGTCTTCTTCTTTCTTGTTCTTTTCTTCTTCCTGAAGGCGTTTGCTGAGGAACTGAAGGTCGTCCATGCAGTTGTCCAAAGCGTACTGGATCAGATACTTGAGCATCTCTTCCGCGAGATCCATGTTGTCGGAGATGTCGTAGAACGCCATTTCCGGCTCTATCATCCAGAACTCGGCGAGGTGTCGTGTGGTGTTTGAGTTCTCGGCGCGGAACGTAGGTCCGAAGGTGTAAATCTTCGAAAGTGCCGTAGCCGCGAGTTCGCCTTCGAGCTGGCCGGAAACCGTCAGGTTCGACTGTTTGCCGAAGAAATCCTGTGTGTAGTCGATTTTGCCTTCTTCGTTTTTCGGCAGGTTGTTCATGTCGAGAGTGGTGACTTGGAACATCTCGCCGGCTCCTTCGCAGTCGGAGGCTGTGATGAGCGGGGTGTGGATGTTATAGAAACCTCTGCTGTTGAAGAAGTTATGGATGGCGAACACCATGGCGTGACGGATGCGGAACACCGCGCCGAAGGTGTTCGTGCGGAAACGCAGGTGTGAGATGTCGCGCAGGAACTCAAGGGAGTGTTTCTTCGGCTGGATCGGATATTCATCGGGGTTGGCTGCTCCGAGAAGCTCGATGCTGCTGACGGCGAGTTCGACGCTCTGGCCGTTGCCGGCTGAACGGACGAGTCTGCCCGTCGCCGAGACAGACGCACCGGCGTGCATCAGCGCGAGATTTTCCTCCGGAATCTTCTCCAAGTCGATGACCAACTGCAGGTTGTTGATGGTTGAACCGTCGTTCAATGCGATGAAAGCGACGTTCTTGCTGCCACGTTTGTTGCGTACCCAGCCTTTTACATTTATCTCATTGTCAAGCTCTTGCATCGCGAGAGCCGCTTTAATCTCTGTACGTTTCACGATTTTTTATTTTTAAAATTTTGAAGCACAAAAATAGCAATTTTTTGCCGAACTGTGATATTTTAATTTTTATATTTGCAAAAAAATATTGGATGGTCAGAGATTTTGATATAAAGGCGTGGTTCAAGAACAAGGATGAGCTGTTGATAATCAGTGGTCCGTGCAGTGTGGAGACGGAGCAGCAGCTGCTTGAAACGGCGTCGGGATTGAGTAAGATACCGAGAGTCAAGGTGTTACGTGGCGGGATATGGAAACCGCGCACGCGTCCTGATGCGTTTGAGGGCATCGGCGAGATCGGGCTGGGATGGATGCGCGAGGCGAAAGAACGGTTCGGCTTCCTCACCATGACCGAGGTGGCGACACCGGAGCATGTCAAGCTTGCCATTGAGAACGGCATCGACATACTGTGGGTCGGGGCGCGCACGGTGGTGAACCCGTTCTCGGTCCAGGAACTCGCCAACAGTCTGAAAGGCAATGACATCCCGGTTTTCATAAAAAACCCCATCGCCCCCGATGTGAAGCTCTGGCTCGGCGCCGTTGAGCGTCTTGAAAGCGCAGGACTGCATTACCTCGGCGCGATACACCGCGGATTTTCATCATACGACGAGTCGCCGTACAGGAACGCGCCGCTCTGGGAGATTCCCATCGAGTTGAACAGGCTGCGTCCTGATATTCCGATCGTCACCGACGTGAGCCACATCTGCGGTTGCCGCGAACTCCTCCGGGACACGGCGCAGAAAGCCCTCGACCTCGCCACAAACGGCTTCATGATTGAGTCGCATTGCAACCCCGCCGCCGCCTTGACCGACGGCAAACAACAGATAACACCCGAAAATCTGAATGTTCTTATAAATCAATTTGTTATAAGATTAAAAAACGTAAATTCCGACGAGGAGAAACTGAAGATTTTCCGTGAGGAGATTGATAAGATTGACGATGAAATTCTAAATCTTCTGGCAAAAAGAATGGATGTCTCTGATAAAATCGGCGTTTACAAAAAAGAACATGGCCTGACAGTCTTGCAAATCGACAGATGGAAACAGGTTCTTGAAGACCATATTAATAAAGGTGTGAAACTCGGCTTGAACGGAAGTTCGGTGAAAGAGATTTTTGAAATCATTCATAAGGATTCAATAGGACGTCAACTGTGAAATATGTTTTTAAGATATTGATTTTGTTTTTCGTCATAACTGTAAGTCAATCAGTTACGGCGCAGGAGACTTTCGGAAACGAAGGCGAGACGGTCATTTACAGAGTCGCCCTCGACGCGAGCGTGCAGAACGGGACGGTGTCGGACGCCATACAGAACCTGCCCGGAGTGCGTGTCGATATGGAAGGAAATATCACCATGCGGGGCGTCAGCAATGTCGAGATCTTCATCAACGACAAGCCCGCACATTTCAGCGAAGACGCACAGAAAAACTATATCCAGCAGACTTCCGTATTGAATATCAAGGAGATACACGTCATGGCAAACCCGTCGGCGAGATATACCACGGCAACCGACACCGGAATCATCAATATTATTCTTAAAGACGAGAAAAAGACGAACCAAGCCTTGAACGTCGGCGTTCAAGCTAACACATTGCCGAATATATCTCCTTGGTTGTCATATAGTTACAATAAAAACAAACTTTCATTCTCCGCTGATGTCAAGACGACATATTACAAACAGGCCACGAGTTCTAATTCCGAAGGGATCTCGTTTGACGAGAATTGCATCGACACATTGAACGTCATCAGAAATTATGAACATTCCGACGAGAGAAGCCTGAACCTCAAGGCTGATTTCAACATGAATTACAAATTCAATGAGAAAAACAACATCGCATTTTATATAAGCGGAGACTACAGCGACAGAAAGACAACGACTTACGACAGCACTTTCCGCAAGGAATTTGATGATTCAGGCGATGGGATTTTTGACTATATCACCGACAAAAATTACAAATACTGGGGCTTTGAAGGCAAGACGGGCGTCGCTTTCCAGCACCTCTTCAATGAAAACGGACATCAGATTTCGGCGAATCTTAATTTCCTTCTGATGCCGGGATATTCAGACTGCGTTTCTGACAGAAAATATGATGTCGGAGATGTCGCCGACCGCACGACGCGCGAGCAGAACGACTATTCCGACCTGCATTGGGATGCGAAAGTGGAATACAACCTTCCGTATTCCGACAAAGGCGAGCTTTACGTCGCGTTCATGAAAACCCACAAACCAGACGGGAACAAACTCTTTTTCGACACTTTGGATGGAAATGAATGGTCGCGCGACACCTTGAGAACCGAAATCAGAAATTATTATACCGACAAAAACGAATTGATTGTCAATGTGCAACAGCATGTCGGGCGTTTCATTTTCAAACCAGGATTGGATTTTGAATACACCGAAGTGGAAGGCATCTTCCCGAATGAACCTTGGTATGATTTCAACAAGGATTTCTTCAAGGTGCATCCGTCGCTTTTCATCACGTACAGCACTGAAAACCAACACAATTTCAGCATCGGTTACACACATAAGACCGACTATCCCTATGTGAGATATTTCTCGCCGAGGATTCTTTATCAGGAAGATTCGTTTGACGCAGGGAATCCGGACTTGCGACCGGCATCGACGCACGTCTTGAAGGCGGAGTGGACAAAATACTGGGAGAAGTTCGGCTCCGTCGGGATAAACGCCTACTACAAAGGCTCGTCGGATTACATCAATCAGGTGCAATATTCAGTTTTCAGTCCGATTTACGGGCGGTATGTCACCTTCACGCATCCCGTCAACCTCGGTGGCTATTACGATGCCGGCGGCGAGTTCAATGTCACGTACCGTCCGTCGGCGATGCTCAACGTGAGGTTTTACGCAAACCTTTACAACTCGCATCTTGAGGAGCCGAAAAACGACGAGACGGATGTTGATGACGTGGTGAAGAGCGACATGTTCTGTTACAGTTTCACCGTCAATGTGTGGACGAAGCTGTGGAACCGGCTTGAGTTTCACGCCGAGGCGTATTACAACTCCAAGACGCAGGCTCTCTATTCGTTTTCGCAGACGCCATACGGCATCGACTGCGGTCTGAAAGTGGATTTCTTCAAGAACCGGCTGTCGCTCCTGCTCAACGTGAACGACCTGTTCGACTGGAATCGCACCGACAACACCATAAGCCAGCCGACGTACCGGTTCACCTCAACGGAAAAAGCCACGAGCCGCTATGTCAACGCGGAGCTGATCTTCAAGATAATGTAAAATTTGTCTTAAACTTTTACATGATCATCAATGAGTAAAAAAATTATGTTCAACTCTTGACAATTAAAAAAATATGTGTACTTTTGCAGTCTGAAATAGGTGTAGGGTATGGGAGTGCACAATATCGTGTCCCTAACGGTCGAACCTCATGAGCGCAGCAGGATATTTTGTGTGCGCTTTTTTATTTGTTATGATGAAAAAATCCCATTGACATGTCGCTATAAAACACAATAATATGTTTTGCTCTGAATTTGTTGGATTTGTGACTTTCGTAATCTTTTATGCCATCAAGTATGTCTTTTTCTGTTAGCAGACCGGTTTTGTCAAAAATGACAACAATGTCGGAATTTTTCCATTTGACATGCTCAATGGAACTGACGACGGCATCTATATGATTATTAATCAATGTTATAGTTCTTTGTTCGTATGTTATTCCATTAATTAAACCTTCTGAATATTTATAAATTACGGAACCTTGTTTTATCAATTTGTTTGTTGCATATAAAGAATTCCCTTCTGGTGTCAAAACTACCAAAAAACCATTGTCGGCGAACGATTTGGCTACTGTAATTTCGTCTTCATGAAAAATGTGACCGTGCATGTAAAGCATAAAAGCACCGGTTTTTTCCGAAAAATAGCATCTGCTTTCGTCAATGTCGGGATGTGTGATTTCAAAGTTGAAAATGGCTCTGCTAAACTCTATTTCCCTTTTTAATTGTTGTAACCTTCTCATTATTAAAAGATAAAGATTTCATAAATAAATGCTGCCAAATGCAAAAAAACATATTGCAAAAATAATTAATTTTTTATGATAAAACCATTTCGCATTTAAAATTAATGCTATTTTTGCACCTTGGAAATTCTGGGAAAAGTGGCTGTGCCATAATAGTAAAAGCAAACAATTTCAAACAAATAAATATTATGAATTTCAAGAACTTACTGAAAAAACTTTCAAACAAATACGTCATTGCGACGCTGATTTTCGCTGCGATTATCGTGTTTTTCGACCAATACAACGTGTTCGAGCAGACCAAAAGTTTCAGGAAACTGCACAAGGTGAAGAAACAGGTGGAGTATTACGACACAGAGATCCAGAAGCAGGAGGAGACGATTCACAAGCTCAAGACCGACACCGCCTATCTCGAGAAAGTCGCCCGCGAACAGCACAAGATGAAACGCGACGACGAGGTGATCTATGTTTTGGAGAGGAGTCATTAGTCGTTAGTCATT
>JAUNNU010000007.1:21002-40943 GCA_030537295.1 Bacteroidia bacterium | reverse complement strand
ATGGGTTAGAAATCCTTTTTGCACGTTTTTAGTTTTTATCGGACAGCAATAATTGAATTTAAGTGTAATAAAGCAGTCCACAAAAAAAATATGTGCGTTTGTCTTGCGAACGGAAAAGTTTCGTATCTTTGCCGCGTTGCTTTTGCGACGTACATATTGAAAGGTCGTTTTTCTGACGCCCATACCGATTTGGCGAAATCTGGTAAATTTTTCAAATCAGGGTATGATAAGCAGGAAAGCGTTCCGCCCCTATGGGCGTGGACTGCTTTTTCCCTATCCCCTGATTGCGGTTTACCAGAGCCTGCCAAACGAGATACGGAAACAGACACGCTCTTTTTTTGTGCTTGCTGGAAGCAATTGGGGCAGCCGAAAAACAGGAAGAGTAGGCAAAGAATTTAAAAAGTAAATGCTATGGCAATATTAAGTGTTATTGTATGGGGGGCAGTTTGTATGTTTGTTAATTGCAAATTGGCTCAAAAACAAGGAAGAAGTGCGATCTGTTGTTCAACTAATCGGATTGGGTGGAATGCAACGAATAGCTTGAACTGCTAATCGTGTGTTCTATTAATGGATAAAGTTTGGATAATCAAAATGTTAAATTAAATATCTACAATTATGCAAAAGAAGAAGTTGTACAGAAATCTGGAAAAATCTAAATTGCGTGGCGTTTGTGCTGGATTGGCTGATTACTTGGGTTTAAGAAGCCCATTGATAATAAGGCTTGCTTTCATAGCACTTGTATTTGCCGCTGTTGGTGGTGGGTTAATAATATATGTGATATTGTCATTTGTAATTCCTGCTAAAGAACAGGTTCAAATGAAACAGGAGACGCAAAAACTTGAGCAAAAGACTACTGATGAGGACAATAAAAATAATGCTGTTTCATATACCAAGAACTTAATCGGCTCTAAACAATCACAAAAAGATGCCTCGATTGGTGACCAACATGAGGAAAATGGTCGACTGGTTATTACTTCAATGAATGGACTGAAAAATTGGTTGTCGGGTTTGGAAACTGGCTCAACGCCATCCGCTGTACAGACTTTGGAATCGCAGATTCAGGTGTTGAACATGGTAAGCACTCCTACAATGGTGGGCATGGCAATTGACACTATGATTGACTCATTGCGTAAGGCCTTGAAACATGCAGAGAATGAGATGGAAAAGGACGAAATCCGTGATGCCTATGCTTCTATGATTCAGACCTATTTCTTCTTTTCTGAAGCAAAGTTGCGTTATGCCATTGACAAAAATCAGGATGAGGCCGCAGCCATGCTCGGCCATGCTGGTGATACGCTTGCAAATTGTGCTTTAGCAGCAGCTAAGGTTTCTGCTATTTCTTTGACAAATAGGGAACCAAAGCCTGAAGATAAAGACAATGATAACCGTTATAGAAATCCGGCAAATGTCATTGTGAGTAATTTGTTTGAGACATTGCCAACTCAGACGAATTTCTTTTCGCGTCTTGCAAATTGGGTGAATGATAAGAAGAAACTGGAAGAAAAAACTAAAGAGTATTTTAAGTCTATTCAGTCGGTTTTCGATACTTTCGATTATTACTATGGCATTATCGGTCCTTCCGTTTTGATTCATGGCATGTTGATGAAATTCAGAACCGTATTGGTTGAGCGTTATAAAGAAGAACAGATTGACCCGATTGTGAAACGCATCATTGCTTCAAATAGGGGACACATGTTTGAAAATATCGGAGATGCAGTTTCTTCGTCTGATGCTAATAAGCTTTCGTTTTCCACCTTAGCAAAAACAGGCGGCGCGTTGATCAAGAGTATTGGCAAGAGTTCGAATAATATAAAAGAAGAATTGAGCCAATTCGATTGCTATTTCAAGATTCTGACATCAGTTACTAATGATAAGAAGAGGAGAAATGAGATTGTAAAACAATTAGAAAATGAAATAGGTGAACTCCGTGACAAACTTAGTGGAATGGGCGTTTTCGATACTCGTGTTGGTGATTTGCAAAGAAAGTTAAGTGACAAGGAAGCTACCTTGAATAAGGAAAGACTCAAAATCAAAGAAGATGAAGAAAGATTGGAGGCAATGAATGAAGTGTTCCCAGAAGCTACCACTGTTAGAGAAGAATTAGACCAGTATGAAGCTAAATTGAAGAGTATCGAAGAAAAGTTCATTGTCCAATTCTAACATGACAATTTGATTCCTTATGCAAGTCTTCCGCATTACCCCCAAGCGCATCAAGCGCAGCAACGGCACGGTGCTGACACCTGAAATGGTCATCACCGTCACAACCCGAATCCATACGGCAGATCCTTTCTATAACGGCACCAAGGAAATTCAGGAAATGTACATGAACATCTACGGCTTCGACTACAAGAAAGCCTACTGTACGAAAAACGATTTCACTTTTGTGGCTTTGGGATGATTTTCTTCCACCCGCATATCGGTTCCGGCTATCGCTCAGCATCATTGTTCCCAAAAAGGATATTGGTGCTGGGCGAAAGTCATTATTGTGGCGACGCTTGCGCCAATTGTGGTTCTCAGGCTCATCCCGAATGTGCTGGTTTCACCCGAAAGGTCGTGGCAGACTATCTCAATCCCGCCAACGAACGCGAAGGCTGGATGAACACCTACCTGAAATTCGAGCGGTCTTTGGTGGGCCGTGAAACCACGCCCGCCGAAAGTCGCCGGATTTGGGACGACATCGCTTTCTACAATTATCTGCAAGTGGCCATGGGCGGTCCGCGCAAGGCCGGCACGACCGAACAGTATCAGGCGGCAGCCGAGCCGTTTTTCTCCGTCCTTAACCAACTGCATCCCGATTTGCTCATCGTGTGGGGGAAGAGGCTTTGGGACAATCTGCCTTCCGAGAGGTGGCAGGATGGCGAAGCCGTCAATGTGGAAGGCTATTCCGTTCAAAACGGCTATTATCTGCTTCAGGATGGCGGGCGCGTCCGTGCCTTTTGCGTCTATCATCCCTCAACGGGCTACGACTGGGCCTATTGGCATAAAGTGATAAAAAAGATGGCAGATGACTAATCAGCAGCTCGTTGAGCTTGTCGGAACGGCGGTTGACTGGTGAATGGTGACGAGTAAACTTATAACGCCACCAAAAATTGACGTAGCTACGTCCTGTTTTTGAGATTTTTACACAAAAAGGCGATTGCAATCGGTTTTTATGTCATTTCATCGCTTTTTGTGGTCTTCGTCTGCGTGCGATTGTGTTGTACTGCCCGATGACTCATTTGGGAAGTCAAATATGCAGTGAATTAATTCCGCCAACGGGTTTTTGAAAGATTTTTTTAAGAAAACAATTGCAGAATTTGATTGAATATACAAAATATTGTGTATTTTTGCGCAAAATTAGAAATATGATAAAATATTTGGAACGACTACATGAGATTGGTATATTCACATTAGATGACGTGTGCGCCATGACCGGTAATATGCATTCAGCACAACAACTAATGCAGAACTATGTCAAGAAGGGATTGGTAGGCAGCATCAGGCGTGGATTGTACTGCGTGAATGACCTGTCAACAAAGACACCTGTGGCAAACAAGTTCGAAATAGGCTCGGCCATTGCCGAAGACGCTTATATTTCGTATCATTCAGCGCTTGAATATCACGGATTTGCACACCAAATGACATTTGAAGTGCAAGTTTCGACATCCAAACGAATCAGCGATTTCACGCACAACGGATTGGATTACAAGATTTTCCGCTCGTATAGCAACAAATATGTCGAAACGCCCTTGCTTGGCAAAACCAGAGTTTCAAATCTCGAACGCACCGTGATTGACTGCATCGACAACATCGACCGAGTAGGCGGCTTGGAAGAATTGGTGCATTGCATATCCGCAATCAGCTTGTTAAACAGCTCAAAAATGCTTGATTATTTGGATGGCATCAACAAATCTTTTCTTTACCAAAAGGCCGGATTCATACTGCAATATTTCAAAGAAAACATGCTGCTCGATGATGATTTCATAAAAACATGCAAAGAAAAAGGTGCATTGCATCCGAAATATCTGACAAATGACAGGAATGAATCGAATTTCTATCACAAAGACTGGAAACTGTACGGCCCACAAAATTTGTTGTCATATTTAGAACAGGGAAACTATGAAAACGTATAACAAAAAAGACCTTGACCAGCTTTCACTGAAGACCGGATTTGTAAGAGACAATCTTGAAAAAGTATTGAGACTCATCGACATACTCGCTTTCATCAACGATGAAAACACACTCAAAGACACGCTGGCGTTGAAAGGCGGAACGGCTATCAACCTGACCGTTTTCGACATTCCAAGGCTTTCGGTTGATTTGGATTTTGATTTCACGGTAGAATGTGACAGGGATAAAATGTTGAAGTATCGTGAAATGATCAACAAAATTATTCTTCACTACATGGCGACCGAAGGCTATCAGTTGAATCAGAAATCCAAGAACCCTCACTCACTTGATTCGTGGGCGTTTTACTATAGAAATTCCGGCGGCAACCAGGACAATATCAAAATTGAAATCAACTATTCAATGCGTTGCCACGTCATGCCGATAGTTGATGCCATAACGACTGCCGACTTTACAAACAAGCTGACTGTCAGGACTCTATCGCCGATTGAATTGTTCGGGAGCAAGATAAAGGCTTTCATTGAAAGAAGTGCCGCACGTGATTTATACGACATTCACAACTTATTGACGACCAACATCATCACTAAAGAAGACACTCCGCTTCTGCGCAAGATAGTTGTGTTTTATTTGGCTGTTGGCGGAAGCAATTCGCCATCGGCTTCATACAATTTCAGCAAAATTGATGATATTGAATTCAAGCAGATAAGAGCCAACCTGCTCCCGATGCTGCACAAGTCAACATTTTTTGAACTCGACAAGACAAAGGATGATGTCAAAGATTATCTCACCACTTTGATTGTCCTTTCAGACGATGAAAAGCAATTTGTCGAAAAATTCAATGCCAACATATATATGCCTCAGTTGCTCTTCGGAGAATGGCCTGATATATGCGAAAGGGTAAAAAAACACCCGATGGCGATATGGAAGACGAAGAACAACTTATAATGCTCCCCAAAATTCAGACCGAAGTCTAAAGTGATTGTCATTGCACAAAATTCAAAAAAAGATGAACACCAGCGAGGATTTATCACCTTAACCTGGCAACAAAATGGTCTGAAGAGATGGGTGCATTATACTATCTTATTGATTATCTTACGGTATAACATATTCAAAATACACTTTTCCAATATTTTTAACAATGCAAAAATACACTTTTCCAATGAAATTAGCACATAAAAATTACACTTTTCCTTGAAAATTTATTGTTACCTATACCGCACGCGAAAAGCCGACCTGTTTTCAGATTTCCACCTTCTCCACTTCCGTTATCCCGTATTTCTTGAACTTGTTTTTCGGGATGTACCACAAAATGTCGTCGAATGCCAGGTAAATCTTGCCGTTCATGGTGATGCGCCCGACGTTCGAACCGAGACCGAATTCGGAAAACACCTCGCGGAGCTCAATCGGCACCCTGTAGAGTTTGCCTTCATTCTCCGACTCGATGTACAAAGCCTCGCGCGTCACGGCATAAAGGCAGCGGTCGTATTTATATTCCCATTCTTCATACGGATTCACGATTTCGCATTTTTCGAGCAAAGCCTCGTAAACATCAAGCGTTTTTTCGTCCGTCACTTTCGTGAGATTCAGCTCCGTCTGCCATGATTTGTATGGCATTCGCTTGAAGAAACGCATTTCGCCGACATCGCTCCAGTCGCTCGGCATGTCCATCATGTACCAGACATGGTCGCTCTCGTCGTATGGGACTCCGGCGAAGAGATGCTTTGGCGACTTCGGGTGTGTCATGTACATCAGGATGCGTCCGTCGGGGTTGGATGAAAGCGTCATCATGAAACGAGCCTTCTCTATTTTGCCGCTGCTGAGTTTGTTGTATTTCGTGGCGAAATACAGCCCTTCGTCGATGGTTTCCTCTATCATCCAGAAGTCGGTGCGGTCGGCGCGTCCTCCGCATTCGTTCCAGAAGCCTTCGATGTTGAGAGGTATTCGTTTTTGCTTTATGACTTCCGAAAGTTCCATGATGTCGGCGGTGGAGCTGTACGAGCTGAATGCGTCGAGGATTGTCTCGACGTGTTTGTAAAGCGTGATGCGGGTCTTGCCTTTTTCGTGCATCGCCTCGGTGAGTGCAGGGATCTTTTCGAAATACGGGCATTCTTTCGTGAACTCTTCGAGGAGATTCATGACGGCGTCGTAGCGTTCGCTGAAGTCGGTGAGGTCGCCACCTTTTGAATCGTAGCCGACGAGCGCATTCAGAAGCATCATGACAATCATGGTTATGTCAATATCTTCATTTTCAATCTCTTCCACAATGCCGAGCAATGACTTTGAGCAGTTGTCATCTTCCGACAAGTAGAAATGTCTGAGGATTGCGGCAGCTATCTTCTCCGGGTATTTGCGGCGTGCAAGTTTCTTCCTGTAGAAATCCGAAGCCTTTTCGTAATCTTTCATGAAGCTGTCGAGCTTGATGCTGCAATCCGACATGTTCCAGACGTGCATGTAAAGGTCGTTGAAAGTCGAACGCTGTTTCTGCTCCGTCGGATAAACGCGTTTCATCCCGTTGGCGGTAATATTGTGGTTGTCGAGATAATTTTCAAGTTCGTCGGAGGTGTTGAAAATCAGACGGGTTTTGGCAATGACATTAAGCCATTCGAGATATTTGGGTGTCGTGTTGCAGTCCATTTTGAAATAGTTTTCATTTGATTTCATCTTCCAAGCAGCCAGTCGATGGCCGACTTTATGTGTATTGTGTGACCTTTGATTTCAATGTCGCGGCTGTCATCGAGGCAGACTATCGACAGCTTCTCGTTCTGAAGTTTCTCGGCGGCGTCAATCAACGCATCAGTCTCGCGCTTGAAAGTCTTGTTTTCTGAAACCGAATAGGCGACCTGAATCAGTTCAACGACAACGCCTTGTCTGCACACGACAAAATCGACCTCCTTGCTTCTCGAAGTGGGTTTGTAGAAATATATGTCATCGGCCTGAGAACTATAACGCCTGAGCAGTTCCACAAACACCACATTTTCGAGCCGCCAGCCGATATTTTCGCCAAGAAGCGAGTTCTCGCGGTTCGCTATGAAACCGTTGTCGATCACATAGACCTTCTCGTTGCGTATCCGTTCGGTGCTTTTAAAAGAGAATCTCTGAACTTTTTTTATCAGGAAAGCCTGTTGCAGATAACCTGCGTATTTCTGTGTCGTGGCAACGCTTCCAAGACCGGCAAATGACGTAAGACTCTCATAGTTAATGCTTTGGCATACGTTATTTAAGAATTGGTGTGTCATCCGGCGCAGACTTTCAACGTTGCGGATGTTGAAACGTTTTGCGATGTCTTTGGTGATGATGGTTTCAATCAGTCCGCCCATGTAAGTCCTTCGGCTCTGTTGGTTTTTTATCGAAAGCAACTCTGGCATGCCGCCATCCATAACATATTGTGTTGCAGCGGCTTTGCGCGATGCATCGGCCTTGGTGGTTATGTCTTCCGTGTCGATTCCGTTGAAGTTGCATGTCTCTGCGTATGAAAATGGAAACAGCCTTATCTCGTTGTAACGTCCGGTGAGGTAGGTGGCGAGTTCGCCGCTCAACAGTTTTGCGTTGCTGCCTGTGATTACTACATGCATCCCCTGCCTCAACAGACGGTTTACAAACAGATACCAGCCGTCAACATCTTGAATCTCATCGAGTAAAATGTAGTTGACATCACTTCCGTAAAGCTGGTAAACACAGTTTAGAACCGTGTTGAGGTCGGCGGTTTTCAAGCCGAAAAGCCGGTCATCGTTCATGTCAACGTAAGCGTATTTCACTTTGCGTTGGGTCAGCACTTTGTGGCAAAGTGTTGATTTTCCGCATCTTCGCACGCCAATCACCACTTGGGCGAGGTTTGAATCCCATTCAAAGAACTCCTCTTCCCGGCGGTGGCACAATTTCTGTGAATTGTACTTGGCTTTTTCATCTTTTTGATCCGCCAATACCTGCAAAATCGTTTTTTCATCCATGTTGAAACTGTTAAAATCGGGTGCAAAAATAAAAAATTTTTCATTCAAATTGAATTAAAATGTAAAAAATAAGCCTCTGAATTGAATTAAAATGCAAAAAAAATGGTCTTTGAATTGAATTAAAATGCAGAAAATAACCTCTCTGTGCCAATTACAAAACATGAATAATATATGTAAAAAAAAGGAAATTAAGATAGTCGCGGAGAAGAAACAAATCACCTCAATTTGCTCATAAATCTCTCGATGTCAACGATATATCTCACGTGTTCGCCTTCGCCGATGATGCCGTTGTCGTCTTCGGCGGTAACTTTGAATGTGAGTTTTCTTCCGTCGATCTCCTTCAGCACGGCGGTGGCCCTGACTTTCGCGCCGAGTTTTGACGGCTTGATGTGGGTTGTGTTGATTAGACTTCCTACTGTGGTGCAGCCTTCCGGCAGGTCGTTCCCGACGGCGGTCATCGCCGCGTTCTCCATAAGTCCCACCATTGCAGGAGTGGCGAAAACGTCAATGCCGCCGCTTCCGTATCTGCGTGCCGTGTTCGATTCTGATACTGTTGTCTCGCTTGTGTTTGATAATCCGATAGTTAGCATAATTTCAAAATTTCTGCAAAGATAGGAATAAAAAGTATGTTGCTGTCCGAAAAAATGTGTGCTTTCGCCTGTGTTATTTTTAATTTTGTAACACAGCAAAAATAACACAAAGGGCTGACTCTCCAAACAGAAATCAGCCCTTGTTTTTTTGCTCTAAAAAAGTTTTATCGGACACCAATAATAGATTTTATAACTTTTTGACAGTTTTGAGACCACCTTTGCTGCCGGCGACATAAGAGACCGGAGTGGGGGAGCCAACTTGGATAAGATGATCCAAATACATCGGCTGGCCTTGCAAGAAGTGCGTACAAGAGAAGGTGTCGCCAACCTGCAACTTGGCGTTCTCCGATTGCGTAACGATAAATTGATCCTCTCCTTCATAACGGAAAACACAACGGCGGTTAGGTAGCCAAGTGACCTCAACGAATTGACCTACAGTAAGTTCCGAAGAATGGACACCCGTTCCGACAAACGTGGCACTATCCACATCGGAACGATTGGCTAATTCGGCTAAATAGGCTTCCCAATCGGCATAGCCTAAGAATCGGGCTAAGAGGCAAAGCGTAACACGACGCGTGGTAGTATCGGCGTGTTGCTGAAGGATGTGCATTAGTCGGTATAGTCTGTGAATCCGATACCTTTTGTTTTCATTTCTAATATTTCGGGATTAGATAGATGGCAGATGTGTTTATTTAATTGTTCTGCCAGATCTTGCGCTATTTGAATAGCTCGCATATCCCAACATATGACACTCCATGCAACTCGCAAGGCAAAGGCATTGACTTTTTGATTGAGATGACGTGCAAAATACCTAGAACCACTATTGTTATGATAACGCTGGTGGTCGGCTTGTAGATTATATTTATCTGCTAAAATATTCTCAAATTCTTTGTACATTGCATCGAAGGCAGGCACATCGTTGAGCGTTATATTTGGATCATCGTAGGTCTCGTCTCCCTTTTTCGCACCATAAGTGAAATGGAATTGTGTAGGTAAAGAGGGCTCTTGTGCTCCACTGGAAGGCATAACAGATATTATCCATTTGTCTTTACTGTCAACCAATCTATTAACATCATTCATGAATTCTTGGTTTCCCTCGATGTTCTCTTCTGGCTTATAAGTATAGAAGGATTGATATGGTCTTGTCTGTCCCAATTCACGACCAATGTAGTTGAATCCACCAATTTTTGCCAGATAGTATGCCCACCACCCACAGATAGGGTCAACTATATTAGATGGTGAGAAAATGGTAATTTTAGATTTGCGGTCAATACATTGTCCATATACTGTATTGACGATAAAGTTTTCCACCGCTAATTTGTCTTCTGGATGCTCATCCGCAGGACGCGTGCATGCCAAATTGATTAGTCGGAAATGTTCATCATTCTGAACGGCATCTAATATTTCATCCTCTTTTAATCCAAGCCGTGCCTGAATTTCGACGATAGATACATATCGTGGGGCGATTTGAAATCCTGTTGGTCTATCCAATTTGCGCTCAAAAGCCAATTGTAGTTTTCCAGCCCATTCGACGGCGTTCTCTTTGCGATTGTCTTCTTCCATCACTTCGCTGAAGGCGCTGGCAACCAGACCTGCAGGCACGGCAAAAATGGCTATACCCAGCACGCCGATGATACATGCAATCACGCGTCCGCATATCGTGATCGGCGGTGTGTCGGCAAAACCGCCAGGGTCGCCTATGTATTGCGCAAATGCCCAAAGGACAGATGTCCAGCCGTTGTCATAGACATCGGGTTGCGCCTCGTGCTCCACGAAGAAGAGAATAAAGGAAAGCAAGACTGTGATGATGCACAAAAATTGCAGCGAAACCATCATCTCGTCCTTCTTCGACTTGAGGGCACGGCTCAACACGTCAAATGCTTTGATATAGCGGAAGATACGCAAGAGACGGGCGATACGCAACGCCTTGAGTGCCACGTATGGTATCGGCATAAAGAAATGCAGATAGAATGGGTAAGTGGCCAAAATATCTATCAGCCCATAGAAAGAGCAGCAATAGCGCACTCGTCCCCAGAATCCTTTGTATTTAGGGTCAATTTGGTCGGCTGCCCAAATACGGAGGGAGACCTCTATGGTGAAGAAAAAGGTCGTGAAGTAGTCTATCACCCTCAATGTCGTGCCCCATCTCTCCACGATAGAGTCATAGGTAGATAGAAAGACTTCTACGGTAGATAGAACGATGAGACCGATAATGGCATAGTCCACATAGTTCTGCCACTGTTTGGTGCGCAGGTTGTCGTCAAAGACGCGTGCGAGTTGTTGCTTGAATGATTCCATAATTAGAACTTCTCTTCAATGGTGATTAGTCGTTGTTCGTAGTCTTTGATATCTTTAAGTATTGCGTATGAATCCGGGAACAAATCTTTCATCTCTTTGCGTTTGTTTTTGAGTTGCTTGAGAGTTTCTGATATTTCCTTCATTTCGGTTTGCTTGGCATCAATCTTGGCTTGGCATTCTTTCTTCTGGCTGATTTTGAGTATGCCAATTTCACGATATTGGGATTTTAATCCTTCTAATTCGGAAGTTAATTGTTCCAATTTAGATTCTTGTTCTTGCAAGTCTTGTTCGATGGCATCTTGTAACATACAGAATGAATTTATATCCATACTTTTGCGCCTTCCGGCAACGGCATCTGCGGCTAATCCAATACCGGCACCAATGGCTTTAGTGATATTGCCCAAATGAATACCTGTGATGCTGACACTATTGGAAATGCCTTCTGTCAACGCTGATATTTTTGCAGGGTCGATAGTTGATACGCGTTTGCGAAAATCTTCTGATTTTTGTTCCGTGCGCCTATCAACCAACATGACTCGATAGCGAGAGAGCATACCGTTAATTAAGATAGATTTGCCTAAAATATCGGCATAATCATCCAATGTTTCAAAAAGCATCTCAATGGTTTTGTAGAAGTTGTTGATTTTTTGCTCGTATTCTGTCTTGTTACCAATCCAAGCAAAGAGTTTTTTGATATATCCCTCTTTTACCTCATCAGAATCAAAGATGTTCTTTACTGTCGTTTGAGTCAATTTGGCAGATCCACCAGCCACTAATCCTGCTGTTTTAACTACAGCATCCGAAAGAATAGAACCAGCTTGAGTGAGTAATTCTTTTGATTCTTCTTGGTGCGCCTTTTCTGCACAACGCACATTGGCTTCTGCAAAGAATACATAACTTTGTAGCATCGATGCAAAGGCATCGCGTATGTTCGTTTTTTCAATATCTGTTTCCGCCTGCTTGATAGCTTTGTCAAGGCAAAAAATCATATTATCCACCGCCATTCCTGTCATCGTGGGAGATTGGATTGTGTTGAGCACTTTCAGTTGGCTCTGTAATGTTTCCATTATGGCAGGTGTGGCGTCCTTTCCTAAATTGGAAAGCCATTTTTTCATGCCATCTATGCTACTAACGATGAGTTGACCATCTTGTTCATATAACCCGGAGGCGATAGCCGCTTCTTGTTCTTTCTTCTTGGTTTTTTCTTCTTTGGCTTCGGAAACTTTTACTCCGATAGTATCCGTAATCCCCTTAACAGATTGTGTTACTTGTCCTGCAATTTCAGAGACTTGTTTTAATTTGTCAATAAATGCCATGATACTTTGTATTGCTTTTTGTCAGCCACGGGGAAACCAATCCCCGTGACCGTAGTTATTTGCGCTTGCGCTCGCGAGCGATAGACTCTTTGCACGATTCTATTTGACGCTTGATTGACTCGATATTGCGGTCGTGAGAAGCAGCATGGTCAATCTTTGACTTACGATAAGATGCTTTGCTGGAAGGAGAAGAGGCACTCTTGACTAAACCTGCATAATGCTCGTTATCGCGTTTCTTTGCGTCTTTTTCTTTTTGCAGTTTGGCACGCAAATCTACCATCTGCTTTTTGTAATACTCTAAACTCATAATAGTATAATTTAATCTGCCATATTGATGGATAAATCACTTTCCTCTTTGACGAGGTCGGCTAACATAAGAATTGCATCTTCATGCTCGATTCCGAGTGCGTCGGCAATGACCAACATATTGCTAACTTCAGAGCGAGAGAGTTCGCTATCAGCCAAGAGCATTTGTAGGGCTGCCTCAAAGACAATACCAATCTCTTCGTCATCTACTGCATCAGCAGCATCTTGCAGAGCGGCGTTGGTTTGGTTGGCGGACATCTTGTCTAATGCTTTGATTTGCTTATCAATAGCAGATTTGAAAGCAGATAAATCCAATTCTAAAGCATCTGCAATTTCTTCTACAGTCACTTTTTCTGCTTCATCATATTCACCATCTGCCCAAATAGCGGCAGCAATGATGGTGGCGATATTTTCAATGTTTGTTTTCATACTTTTACATCAATTTGTTGTTTATTAACGGAAGAGCCGTTTAATACGATTCTTCAAACTTCCACGTGCAGCACGTGCTTTAGCCATGCGTGCGGCAGCTGCTTTGCCTTCTTTGGTGCGTTTGTCCAAAGTGCCGTCGGCTGTTCTTTTTACTTTTGTTGCCATAATTGAAATTCGTTTAAATTACTTTTTCTTTTTTGCCAATTTACGAGCGCGTGCTGCTGCACGGCGAGCTTTAGCCATACGGGCGCAGATTGCCTTGCCCTCTTTTGTTCGTTTGTCGATGGTTCCATCGGCAGTTCTTTTTACACAAGCCATAGTAATCTCTTTTATTGGTTAATGATGTTATTATTGAAGTACCTCAAACTCCGTGCGGCGGTTTTCCGCTGCCATTGGGTTCTCGGTGTTTTTTAGTTGAGACGAACCATATCCCACTGCCTCTAAACGTTCGGCTGCAATGCCTTCATGCTCAATCATGAAATCTACGGCAGCTTGTGCGCGAGCTTCACTCAGTTTTTGGTTAAAGGTAGCATCTCCTTCGGCACTGGTGTGACCGGCAAGGCGGAGACGCAATTCGGGATGTTTTTGCATCAGTTTGCCAAGGTCGTGCAGTACATATTTGGCATCATCGCTCAAATCGGCTTTACCTGCCATGAACTCTGCGGCATTGTAGTTGGTCTCTATCTCTTCCAATTGTTGCAAATAGAGGGTATCGTGAACAACTACGGTCTTCTCTACTTCTACTACTTGTACTTCAGTACCTTTTTTGCCGAATAACAACCATGCCAAAAGCGCAAGGATAATGATAATGGCAGCAATTAGAATCCACAACCATGTTTTTGATTTTTCTGGCTTGGGTGGAATATAACCGTTAAGGTATTCCAAACGGTAGCCGCCTTTTTCACCGCGTTGGCCTTTTTCAAATTCGGCAACTTCGATACCATATTGTTTGGCATGTTCTACGAGGCGGTCAAAACTTGGTTTGGTCCACATACGAACAACTGCGACACGCGATTTGTCGGGCATGATGAGCCATTCGTCATTCTCTAAGAAATAACCTTGTCCTTGTGCGTACCACTCATCGCCATCTGCGATATGTTTTTTTACATCCTTCTCGGACATGCAGATAATCTTGGTGCCACTGTCAGGGTTTAATGCATCAGGGAATGCTTTTTTCAAGTCCTCTAATGTGCAATGAGGATACATGATTTGGTAGGCATGAATAATGCCGAGTGCTGTGCGGTTTTGCGCCTTACCGTAAACGCGAACTTTACTTGTCATAGTAGTAATTGTTTTTAAGGGATTATTAATTTTATATTAGTTGATTTCGGAAATATATGCGATATAAACCGTATTCGTATCAAGTTGTATATTTGCTTCGTATTCTGCAATTGGTATGTTTGCATAGTCGGGATGATTATGCATTTTGTATACTAATTTTTGTACACTGTTTTTAACGCCATCACTATCAAACACTACCATAAATTTATAATATGTGCCAATCTCTTGTTCGTTGATATCTGATTTGGTTTTGCCACAATACAAATGTTTTATGTCTTTCATAATACCTGTTTCTTGTGCAGCACCAAAGGTGTTTTTTCCAACAGGAATATTGCATTTTACTTCTGCTACGATTTTTACATTCTCCTTGCATTCTATATCAAACCCATTCGTGTTAGCGTGTGTTTGATTGACATCTTGATGCATCTTCTCGGCTTGTTCGGCAGAAATGACGTGATTCTGTAATAGAAAATCAATAAATCTATCAGTAACCAATAGAGTGACTATATTATTGATGCAACTGATGGCTTTTTTCAGTTCTACAAAATCGTTGATAGTCATTTGTGCAAATAGACTATCTTGAGTGTTAAGTACCTTTTTCCAAAAGCCATCAAACTCTTTTGCCAATTCAGCACGACGGTCTATATTCGGATTCATATTGATTTATTAATTTTGTAAGCAGGCGGAGAACCAACTCCGCCTGCCTGAAATATTTAGCCATTAATCTTGTCTATCAATTTGCTGCCAAATTGACGCGTGTTCCAATCAGAATCGTATTGAAAGCCGATATTCTCTGCAATCTCGCGAAGAGCACCCTTCGTATTTTCGTATTCTTTGAACACTTGAATTGTTCCGTTTGCTTCTTTGAATATGACATATTCACCCGATTCTGCGGCAGCTTGTTCTGTCGTTTTTATAGCCTCACCGAGAATATGCTCAATAAGTTTTTTACCAAATTGGCGAGTATTCCATTCTGGATCAAATTGAAAATTAAGACTTGCTGCGACTTCGCGTAAGGCTCCTTTGTCGTTGTCATAATCTTTAGACACTTTGATTGTTCCACTTTCTGCTTGAGAGATGATATACTCTCCATAGTGTGCTACTTTAATTTTTGCCATGATACTTTTATTTATTTTTTCGGCTACTCTGTTTGGGGTTTTCGCCATTATCCCTTGATAAATAAATGTTTCTTTGTAAGCAGGTAGAGAACCAACTCCGCCTGCCTGAATGAGGTAAGATTACTTACCAGCAGCAACGAGAGTTATGCTGTTGTCGGCTAATTTGCTATCGTCAGCGTTGGCTACTTGTACGCCGATACCATACATCTCAGCAATCTTCTTCTCGAAGTTGCCAACTTGCATGTTACCCTTGATAGCCAATTCGCCACCTTTTTTGCCCTCTGCACGGATAGAAGCCAATGTTGCTTCGTCGTCAGCATAACGACCTTTGCAAGATTCGCTCATGTAAACGCGCAACGTGCTACCAAAAGCCTTTTTGAAATCAGCCTTGAGGGTTTTAACCTTCATGTTTCCTTTTAATGCAATTTCTGCCATAATACTAAAATTTAATTATAAATGATCATTTATGCTCACCACATAAAGGACGGAGAGCGTGTCCTATTTCTTTCTATCGGTGATGGTTTTGATAATATATCGGGATTTTCATGATAATAATCTTACTATTTTTCGAGCATCGGATTTAGAGAATCCTCTTGCTCGAATGATTTGACCACCACTTGTCTCAATGTAAATATCGGAGAATAACAATCCGGCTTTAATTGAGGCGCAACCAATAGCTGCAAAGCGGAGCGTTGTTTCTTTATGACCAATAATCTGTCCTTTACGATAAATCAACTTTTGTTCCTCGTCATCAATGATGATTTCATCAGGGAAAAGAATGTTGTTCTTGTCCGAAATATGAAAAGCGGAAAAATGATAGCGTGACATAGATGTATTTTGTTTTCTTTTTACCTACTCTTCATCGGATTTTCGGCTTCTTCCGTTCGAACATTCGTGGTGCGAAATTACTGCCTTTTTCTGATACGGCCATAGTCCTTTTTAGTCCTTTGGGAAACACAAAAAAAGCATGGACGAATCCTTATCCATGCCGTAGGCCCTGAGACTGCCTGTAAATACAAATAAGAAACGTCCACGCTTAACGAGGACGCCTGCTTATTTATTCTGTATTTACACGATCGAAAATTTCTCAGGTTTACGGCGTGTTTTGAATAAATAGCAAACGCTATAGTTCAATATGTCTCCCTATTTAACGTCAGTGGGTGACGGGCAAGTACGTCTGCCGGACGTATTTTGCAGTTTTGCGCTGCAAAAATATAAAAAAAAAACAGAACATGCAAATATATTTCTGATTTTGAAGAAAAAGGTGCTGTTTTTATAACTTTTTGACAGTTTTGAGACCGCCTTTGTTTCCGGCAACATAAGAAACCGGAGTGGAAGAACCAACTTGGATAAGATGATCCAAATACATCGGCTGGCCTTGCAAGAAGTGCGTACAAGAGAAGGTGTCGCCAACCTGCAACTTGGCGTTCTCCGATTGCGTAACGATAAATTGATCCTCTCCTTCATAACGGAAAACACAACGGCGGTTAGGTAGCCAAGTGACCTCAACGAATTGACCTACAGTAAGTTCCGAAGAATGGACACCCGTTCCGACAAACGTGGCACTATCCACATCGGAACGATTGGCTAATTCGGCTAAATAGGCTTCCCAATCGGCATAGCCTAAGAATCGGGCTAAGAGGCAAAGCGTAACACGACGCGTGGTGTCCGCTCCTTCGATATAACCCCATAACCGCTTGAGGGTGGTGGGGGAGATATTCTCGTGCAAGCGCTCCCAAATAGCGCCCGCCAGAAACTCAAAATCGTAAGGAGTACAGATACGGCGTGCGACATCTTGCTCAATGTCCAATCGTAATTGTAATATTTCCGGTGCGTTCTTATTCATATTCGGCTTCTCAGGGCTTAGCGAGTGCAAAGGTACAACAATTTTTCGATATAGCCAAAGTCCTTTTTAGTCCTTATTTCCAAAGACTATAGTCATACTATCAATATAATGCTGTTCCACTTGAACGGAATAAATCACGTAAGAGTTGATAAAGTCGTTACGTAACGGTTCATCGGCTATCGTATTGGCGATAGAGTCTCGCGAATGAGCACAATATTCATAAAAGGTGTTCAAAGGGTTGAATGCGTCAATGAGATCCTTCGCCGGATAGTCATACATGATGTGAGCCATAGAATCCACCGATTCATGAACGAGAAGTAACATCTTCTTTCGTGGATCGGGTCGGAGATGAACAGAAAGAGACAATCCCAATGCAACAATCAGACAAACGATGCCGAACCCTAATGGCCACCACCGACGAAGATTGTCCGCTTTCTGTATGGCACGCTTCACCTGGTCGCAGGATGTATAGCCTCCTCGTACACAACGTTTGCTTATACGTGAATAAGACGTACGAAGGAAGGATAAAGCCTGCCCGTAAGCCATTAAATCTTTGTGACAATCTTGCTTGCGACAAACCGTATCGTCCGAGGAACTGAGCCCAAAGTCAATCAGTTTGAGGTTGTGCCCATTGTGGGTGATGAGAATGTTACTCGGCTTGAGGTCCCCGTGAATCATTTGTTTGCTGTGCAGATAGGATAATGCTGCCAATAACTGCTTGGCTGCGCGGATACGTGTGTTTTTGTCGGGATGCGTCGCCACAAAATCGGAGAGCGTGCATCCGTCAATATATTCCATGACAATGCAGTCACCTGTTTCAGGAACGGACTCGTATGTGAGTGTTTTGACGATATTAGGGTGGTCCAACTGAACGCCCAAAGCAAATTCATCGGACAGGAGATGGTGATATTCCTCTGTATGCTGCTGATAGGTCTTGAGGATATACCAGTGACCATAGCGCTTGCCGCGATAAACCCGCCGGTCACCACGACTTGCAATTAAACTCACCTCGGTCCACTCCGACCAAAGATGCGATTGTGCGTTGGGTTGTATGATTTCAGAGACGTCGTCCATGGCTGTTGTCTGTCATTTGGGGAAATTTGCATTCACAACCTCGGTCACGAGGCAAAGGTGCAAGAGCGTTCGTGGGGGACATTGTCTCGCTTGTGTTTGATAATCCGATAGTTAGCATATTTTCAAATTTTTGCAAAGATAGGAATAAAAATATAATGCGTTTTTGAGAAATTTCAAAAAATCTCTTGCTTTTTCAAAAAATCGACTGTATCTTTGGGGCGAAATTCAAACGAAGATGCTCGAACGTTTCATAAGATATATCGAGACTGAAAAAAGATATTCAATTCACACTGTATCAGCGTATCAGCGTGACCTGGATCAGTTTCGCATATACCTTGTTAATATATATGAGCTTGACGACATGACAAAGGCGACTGGAGATATTGTGCGTTCCTACGTCGTAAGTTTGAAAAACGAAGGCTTGGAAAACCGCAGCATTAACAGGAAAATTTCGAGTTTGAGGGCTTTTTACAAATTCTGTCTGCGAGAAAAAGTGTTAAAGGTCACGCCGATGCAGGGTGTCAAGTCGTTGCGGAGGCCGAAAGAGTTGGCGAAATTTGTCCCGGAGCAGGATATGGAGAAGGTCGAGTTTATTGAAGGCGATGATTTCAAGGAGAGGAGAGATGAACTGATTTTCGAGATGTTGTATCAGACCGGGATGAGGCAGGCGGAGCTTCGTGGGCTGAAGGATTCGGACGTGGGGGAGGACACCTTATTAATAAAGGTGCATGGCAAGAGAAACAAGGAGCGTCTGATTCCGGTGAGCCGGGAGCTTGTTGATATGATTGTCAGGTACAAAAAAATTCGGGATGCGCAATTTCCGGGAAACATAAACGTTAGTTTGATTGTTGATGACAAAGGTAGGCCGGCGAGTGCCACTTTTGTATATAATGTGGTTCATAGGATTCTTGGTGGCGTGACGACTTTGAAACAGAAGAGTCCGCATGTGTTGAGGCACACGTTTGCCACGCATTTGCTAAATGAGGGGGCTGACATCAGGGCGATACAGAAATTGTTGGGGCACAGCAGCCTCGGTTCGACGCAGATTTATACGCACAACACCATAGACCAGTTGAAGGAGATATATCAGTTCGCCCATCCGTTGGGCGACGAATAAAAGAATAATTTTAATAACCGTTAAAAAGGAGGTTTAAAATGAAAGTTACATTTAATGCTGTCCATTTCAAGGCGGACGCGAAATTAGAGGAATTCATCAGCACGAAAGTTGAGAAGTTATGTTCAAAGATGGGTGATGTCATCGGGGCGGAGGTGACGTTGAAACTCGCCAACACGGATGCGCCGGAGAACAAGATTGCAGACATCAGAATTGTTTTAAAAGGCAACGATTTATATTCAAGCAAGCAGTGCAAGACGTTTGAAGAAGCGGCGGATTTGGCCGTTGACGCTTTGAAATCGCAGGTCGAGAAGTATAAAAATCGTGCTGACAAATAGTTTATTTTATTGATAGACAATGGATTGACAGGTGTTTGAAAAAAAATAAATTTTTTTTATAAAAAATGCTTGTTGGTTCGTGAAAAATACGTATTTTTGCAGACCATTTTGAACGGACAAAATGGTCTGCTTTATGCAGTGAGGTTCTTTAACATAAAAGCCGGCATAGCTCAGCGG
>JAUNNU010000007.1:0-20902 GCA_030537295.1 Bacteroidia bacterium | reverse complement strand
TAGAGCACGTGATTTGTAATCTCGGGGTCGGGGGTCCAAATCCCTCTGCCGGCTCGATGGAAGAAAGCCAGGCATGTAGGCCGGCATAGCTCAGCGGTAGAGCACGTGATTTGTAATCTCGGGGTCGGGGGTCCAAATCCCTCTGCCGGCTCAAGTTGACGAAGTGCAAACGATGGCTTTTGGGGGAGTCGCATAGCGGCAATTGCAACAGACTGTAAATCTGTCCTCGGATGAGTTCGGTGGTTCGAGTCCACCCTCCCCCACGGAATTGCGGAAGTAGCTCATTTGGCAGAGCGAAAGCCTTCCAAGCTTTAGGTGGCGGGTTCGAGCCCCGTCTTCCGCTCAAGAACGCCGGCGTAGCTCAGTGGTAGAGCACTTCCTTGGTAAGGAAGGGGTCACGAGTTCAACTCTCGTCGCTGGCTCATAAATTGTAAGAGAGAGTTTAAATTAGAATATAAACCTTAAGTAAACAAAAATAGTATGGCAAAAGAAAAATTCGAAAGGTCAAAACCACACGTTAACATCGGTACAATCGGCCACGTTGACCATGGTAAGACAACTTTGACAGCAGCTATCACACTGCACCTGTCAAAAATGGGATTGTCAGAAGTTAAGTCATTCGATTCAATCGACTCAGCTCCTGAAGAAAAAGAAAGAGGTATCACCATCAACACAGCTCACGTTGAGTATCAGACAGCTAATCGTCACTATGCACACGTTGACTGCCCTGGTCACGCTGACTATGTTAAGAACATGGTAACAGGTGCTGCACAGATGGACGGTGCTATCATCGTTGTCGCTGCAACAGACGGTCCTATGCCACAGACACGTGAACACATCCTTCTCGCCCGTCAGGTTGGTGTGCCAAGATTGGTTGTTTTCTTGAACAAGTGCGACCTTGTTGACGATGAAGAACTTCTCGAACTCGTCGAAATGGAAGTCCGCGACCTCCTCAGCAAATATGAATTCGATGGTGACAACACACCTATCATCCGCGGTTCAGCCCTCGGCGCATTGAACGATGAGCCAGTCTGGGCAGCCAAGATCGACGAACTCATGGAAGCCTGCGACACATGGATTCCAGAGCCAGAAAGAGCTGTTGACAAACCATTCTTGATGCCAATCGAGGACGTGTTCTCAATCACAGGTCGTGGTACAGTTGCTACAGGCCGTATCGAGACAGGTATCATCAAAGTTGGTGATCCGGTTGAAATCATCGGTATGGGTGCTGAGAAACTCAAATCAACAGTCACAGGCGTTGAGATGTTCCGTAAGATCCTTGATGAAGGTGAAGCAGGTGATAACGCAGGTCTTCTCCTCCGTGGTATCGACAAAGACGAAATCCGCCGTGGTATGGTTATCGCAAAACCAGGTTCAGTGAAGCCACACTCACACTTCAAAGGTGAAGTCTATGTCCTTTCAAAGGATGAAGGTGGTCGTCACACCCCATTCAGAAACAAATATCGTCCTCAGTTCTACTTCAGAACAACTGACGTCACAGGTGAAATCACACTTCCTGAAGGAATGGAAATGGTTATGCCAGGTGACCACGTCACAATCGAAGTGCAGTTGATCTCCGAGATCGCTATGGACAAAGGTCTCCGTTTCGCTATCCGTGAAGGCGGCAGAACAGTCGGTTCAGGCCAGGTTATCGAACTCGTTGAAGACTAATATGAATATGAAGAGTCCGGTCTTCGGGCTGGACTCTTTTGAATGAACAGGAGTAGTTCAGTTGGTAGAACGGCGGTCTCCAAAACCGCAAGTCGTGGGTTCGAGCCCTACCTCCTGTGCGTTAAAAACAGACAAACAACATGAAAAAGTTCATTAACTACGTAAAAGAATGTTACACCGAGCTGGTCGAGAAGACTTCTTGGCCGACTTGGAAAGAACTCCAGAGTAGTGCTATCGTCGTATCCATTGCTTCCCTAATTATCGCTTTGGTGGTATATCTGATGGATAAGTCTTTTGAAACCTTGCTGGAAGCTTTTTATCGTGTATTCTAACAAGGAAATGTTTGATCTAAAAAATCATCATTTTAACTACTTTAACAATCACAGATAAGATGAGTGAACAGAACGACAAGAAATGGTATGTGATTAAGGCGATCAGCGGCAAAGAGAAAAAAGTCAAAGAGTATCTCGACGCCGAAGTGTCGCGTTCTTCTGCATTACAGGATCTGATTTCACAAGTATTGATCCCGACGGAAAAGGTGTATTCAGTGAGAAACGGAAAAAAGATCAGCAAGGAGAGAAACTATCTCCCCGGCTATGTTCTTATTGAAGCGAACCTTAATGCCGAGGTCATGCACCTTGTCAAGGATGCGCCGAATGTTTTGGGTTTCCTCGGAACACGCGGTGGGGATCCTGACCCTATCCGTCCAGCGGAAGTCAGCCGTATTTTAGGTAAGGTTGACGAGTTGACGGAGAATGGTGAGGGTTCAGAAGTTGAGTTCATTGTTGGCGAAACAGTCACGGTCAACGACGGGCCGTTCAGCAGTTTCAGCGGAATCATCGAAGAAGTTAACGACGAGAAGAAGAAACTCGTCGTTATGGTGAAACTCTTCGGTCGCAAGACACCACTTGAACTCAGTTTCTTCCAGGTGAAGAGAGAGAGTTAAAAAAATGGTTAATGTTTTCATTTAACTTTTACAGTAAAATAAAATGAAAGAAGTAAGCGGATTAATTAAACTGCAAATCAAAGGAGGAGCCGCTAATCCTGCACCACCGGTTGGACCAGCTTTGGGTTCAAAAGGTGTGAACATCATGGAATTTTGCAAACAGTTCAACGCTCGTACCCAGGACTCGGCCGGTAAGGTGTTACCAGTCATCATCACAGTCTATAAGGATAAGAGTTTTGACTTTGTTGTAAAAGCATCTCCAGTAGCTGTCTCTGTACTCGAAGCTGCAAAAGTCGCTAAAGGCTCAAAAGAACCTAACCGTTCAAAGGTCGGTTCAATGACATGGGACACAGTCCGTGCAATCGCTGAAAACAAGATGAAGGACATGAACTGCTTCACGATTGAATCAGCAATGAGCATGGTAGCCGGCACAGCAAGAAGTATGGGTGTCAAGATTACAGGCGAATCACCTTTAAAGTAAGACCAAGTCTTAGCATTTGTAGAACAAAAAAGAATTAAAAAAAATGGCAAAAGTATCTAAAAAAAGAAAAGAAGCTTTAGCTAAGTTCGACAAAAGCAAGGTTTACTCCTTGACAGAAGCGATTGAAGTCGTTAAACAGATCACTTACACCAAGTTCGATGCTTCAGTTGATGTCAACGTGCGTTTGGGTGTTGACCCTCGTAAGGCGAACCAAATGGTTCGTGGCAGTGTCACGCTCCCTCACGGAACAGGTAAGACTGTCCGCGTGTTGGTGCTTTGCACGCCTGACAAGCAACAGGAAGCTCTCGAAGCAGGTGCTGATTTCGTCGGATTTGAGGACTATGTCCAGAAAATCAAAGACGGTTGGACCGATGTTGACGTGATTATCACAATGCCTGCATTGATGCCTAAGGTTGGTGCTCTTGGTAGAATCCTCGGTCCACGCGGATTGATGCCGAACCCGAAGACAGGTACAGTGACAATGGACATTGCAAAGGCTGTTAAGGAAGTTAAAGCGGGTAAGATTGATTTCAAGGTTGATAAATACGGAATCATCGACTCGCCAATTGCTAAAGTCAGCTTCCCGGCTGAAAAGATTTATGACAACGCGAAGGAATTGCTCCAGATGATTGTCAAATTGAAACCAGCAGCGGCTAAAGGTACTTACGTAAAGAGTGTCTATATCTCAAGTACAATGAGTCCAGGCGTTCAGGTGGACATCAAATCAGTAGCCAACTAAACCCTTAAATAAGTATTGACATGAGAAAAGAAGAAAAAGACGTTATCATTAACGGTATAGTAGAACAGTTGAATGCATGTCCTAATTTCTACCTGACAGACATCGAGGCATTGAATGCAGAGAAGACAAGTCAGCTCAGGAGAGCATGCTTCGGCAGCCAGGTCAAGCTTGTTGTGGTGAAGAACGCATTACTGAAGAAAGCTATGCAGAAGACAGGTAAGGATTACGGTGATCTTTACGATGTCTGCAAAGGCACAACAGCAATGATGTTGTCGGAAAACGGCAACGCTCCTGCAAAGCTTATCAAGAAGTTCCGCAAGACAAGTGACAAGCCGGTTCTCAAAGGCGCATTCATTGAGGAATGTGTTTACACTGGCGACGACATGCTCGACACATTGTGCAGCATCAAGTCCAAGAACGAGCTCATCGCTGACGTTATCGCATTGCTCCAGTCACCAGCCAAGAACGTTATCAGCGCTCTTCAGTCTGGCGGCCAGAAGCTCAGCGGCATCGTGAAGACATTATCCGAAAGACCGGAATAAGACAGAATGATTATCATTCATATAAAAAAAGAAGAACAAATAAAATAATCGTATAACAAATAAATTTGAAGAAAAATGGCAGATTTGAAAGCTTTTGCTGAACAATTAGTGAACCTTACAGTTAAAGAGGTTAATGAACTCGCAGCAATATTGAAAGAAGAATACGGTATTGAACCAGCAGCAGCAGCAGTTGCAGTAGCAGCTCCAGCAGCAGGTGGCGAAGCAGCAGCCGCAGCAGAAGAAAAGACATCTTTTGACGTTATCCTCAAGAGCGCCGGCGCACAGAAGCTCGCAGTCGTGAAACTTGTTAAGGATTTGACAAGCCTCGGACTTAAAGAAGCTAAGGAATTAGTTGACGGTGCTCCTAAAGCTGTTAAAGAAGGCGTGAGCAAAGAAGAAGCTAATGCACTCAAAGCACAACTCGAAGGCGCTGGTGCAGAAGTTGAAATTAAATAAGTTTAATTTCCTGGTACAACAGGCATGAAACACCTCAGCCCCTAATGCAAAATAGGGGTTGAGGTTTGTGCCTATATTGTGTTGTACAAGTCCGTCTCTTTATTATTTGCTTTATAGATAACAATTAAAACCTTAACACTTTGGCAGACATTAAATTAGATAGAATCAGTTTCGCGTCAATCAAGAAGCCGTTCGATTACCCGGACTTCCTTGATATCCAGCTGAAATCTTTCCGTGATTTCTTCCAGCTTGACACAAACCCCGACAAACGCAAAAATGAGGGCCTGTTCAGCGTGTTCGCGGAAAACTTCCCAATAACCGACGCCAGAAACAACTTTGTACTCGAGTTCCTCGACTACTACATCGATGCCCCGCAGTATTCAATCACTGAATGCATCGAACGCGGATTAAGTTACTGCGTGAGACTAAAGGCAAAACTGAAACTTTATTGCAACGATGACGAGCATGAAGATTTCGAACCAGTCGTCCAAGATGTGTATCTGGGCTTGATACCGTATATGACACCACAAGGTACATTCGTCATAAACGGCGCAGAACGTGTTGTTGTGTCACAGCTTCACCGTTCTCCGGGCGTATTTTTCGGATCAAGCGTGCACTCAAACGGCAAAACCCTTTACTCGGCGCGTATCATCCCGTTCAAAGGCTCATGGATGGAATTCTCGACAGATATCAGCAACGTGATGTATGCTTATATCGACAGAAAGAAGAAATTACCTATCACAACGTTACTCCGAGCCATCGGATATGAAACGGATAAGGACATCCTCGACATCTTCAACCTCGCGGAAGAAGTGAAGGTGACGAAGAGCGGCCTCAAACGTGTCATCGGACGTAAATTGGCAGCGAAAGTGTTACGTTCAAGAATCGAAGACTTCGCCAATGAGGAAACAGGCGAATGCGTCACATACGAACGCAAGGAAACCATCATCGACCGCGGCGTCGTCCTCGAAAACGAACACATTGACATGATCATTGATTCAGGTGTGAAGACCATCCTCCTTGACCGTGATGAGATCAACACGTCGGAATACAGCATCATTTACAATACATTACAGAAAGATACAACAAACTCGGAGAAAGAGGCTGTCGAATACATCTACCGTCAGCTGCGTAACGCAGAAGCCCCTGATGAGGAGACAGCACGAGGGATAATCGAAAAATTGTTCTTCTCCGACAAACGTTATGACCTCGGTGAAGTCGGCCGTTACCGTATAAACCGAAAACTCAACCTTAATATCCCGGCTGACGTGAAGGTCTTAACGAAAGAAGACATAATCGAAATCATCAAATACCTGATAGAGCTTTCAAACAGCAAGGCTGAAGTTGATGATATCGACCACTTGAGCAACCGTCGTATCAGAACCGTCGGCGAACAGCTGTACGCACAGTTCGGCGTCGGTCTCGCCCGTATGGCAAGGACGATTCGCGAGCGTATGAATGTCCGTGACAATGAGACGTTTACACCAACCGACCTTATCAATGCGAAGACATTGTCGTCGGTCATCAATTCGTTCTTCGGCACAAACCAGCTGTCACAGTTCATGGACCAGACGAACCCGTTGTCGGAAGTCACACACAAACGCCGTATCTCAGCATTGGGACCTGGCGGTATCTCGCGTGACCGTGCCGGATTCGAGGTTCGTGACGTTCACTACACACACTACGGCCGTCTCTGCACAATCGAGACACCTGAAGGACCAAACATCGGCCTTATCTCGTCACTCTGCGTGTTCGCTAAGATAAATAACCTCGGTTTCATCGAGACCCCTTACCGTAAAGTTGTTGATGGCAAGGTTGATTTCGAGAACCCGCCAGTCTATCTTACGGCAGAAGAGGAAGACGAAAAGATCATCGCCCAGGCTTGCACCGACATGAATGACGACGGCACAATCACGGATGACATGATTAAAGCACGTCAGATCGCTGACTATCCTATCGTCACGCCAAACGAGCTTGAACTCATCGATGTCGCCCCGAACCAGATGTCATCAGTCGCCGCATCACTCATCCCGTTCCTTGAACACGACGACGCTAACCGCGCTTTGATGGGATCAAACATGATGCGTCAGGCGGTGCCGCTGATGTGTCCAGAGGCTCCGATCGTCGGAACAGGCATAGAACATTACGTGGCGAAAGACTCACGTACTTTGGTAGAGGCTGAAGGCGATGGCGAAGTCATCTTCGTTGACTCAACAAAGATTACAATCAGATATGACAGAACTGACAAGGAAAGACTCGTCAGCTTCGATGATGATATCAAGACATATAACCTTATTAAATATATAAGGACCAACCAGAGCACGAGCATCAACCAGAAGCCGATCGTCAGAAAAGGACAGAAGGTCTCTAAGGGTCAGATACTCACAGAAGGTTACGCTACACAGGCCGGTGACCTCGCTTTGGGACGTAACCTGAAAGTCGCATTCATGCCTTGGAAAGGTTACAACTATGAGGACGCCATTGTCATTTCTGAAAAGATTGTCAAGGAAGACCTCTTTACATCAATTCATATCGATGAATTCACTCTTGAAGTCCGCGACACTAAACGTGGTCTCGAGGAGTTGACAAACGATATTCCGAACGTCAGCGCGGATGCGACGAAAGACCTTGACGAGAACGGTCTTATCCGCGTCGGTGCCGACGTCAAGGAAGGAGATATATTAATAGGTAAGATCACTCCTAAGGGAGAGACTGATCCTACGCCGGAAGAGAAGTTGCTCCGCGCAATCTTCGGCGACAAGGCTGGCGACGTGAAGAATGCTTCACTCAAGGCTGGCCCGTCGATGAAGGGTGTCGTGATTGGCAAACGCCTCTTCTCGCGCGTCGTAAAGGACCGTAAGGCGAAGTCAAAAGACAAAGACATCATCGCGGAGATCGAAGCCGAACAGCAGAAAGAGCTTGACGCATTGAAAGCCAGGATGATGGAGAAACTCATGTCGATGCTTAACGGTCGTACGTCAACAGGTGTTTACAACAACTACAAAGACAACATCATCCCCAAGAAGGTGAAGTTCTCACAGAAGGCGTTGTCAAACATCGACTATATGACTGTCAATCCGCATAAGTGGACTACAGACCCTGAAATCAACGACTGCATCGTGAAGTTGGTCAACAACTACAACGTCAAGTGCAAGGAAATCAACGGTGTTTACAGCCGCAGAAAGAATGTGGCAAGCGTCGGTGACGAACTTCCGAACGGAATCGTCCAGATGGCGAAAGTGTATGTCGCGCAGAAACGTAAGCTTAACATCGGTGATAAGATGGCTGGTCGTCACGGCAACAAGGGTATCGTTTCGAGAATCGTGCGTGAAGAAGACATGCCGTTCTTGGCTGACGGCACACCTGTCGATATCGTGTTGAACCCGTTGGGCGTGCCTTCACGTATGAACCTCGGACAGATTTACGAGACGGTTCTCGGCTGGGCAGGCCACGAACTCGGACTTAAGTTCGCGACGCCAATCTTTGACGGTGCGACATTGGATGAGATTAACGAATACATGAAGCAGGCCGGTCTTCCTGAAAACGGCAGAGTCCAGCTTTATGACGGCGAGACAGGCGAACCGTTTGACCAGCAGGCGACAGTCGGTTACATCTACATGCTGAAACTGCACCACATGGTTGACGACAAGATGCACGCCCGTTCGATAGGACCATATTCGTTGATTACGCAGCAGCCGCTCGGCGGTAAGGCACAGTTCGGCGGCCAGCGTTTCGGAGAAATGGAAGTCTGGGCCCTTGAAGCATTCGGCGCAAGCAACGTGCTTCAGGAAATCCTGACAGTGAAGTCAGACGATGTCATCGGCCGTGCAAAGGCTTACGAGTCAATCGTCAAGGGTGAAAACATGCCTACACCAGGTATTCCTGAATCATTCAACGTTTTGATTCACGAATTACGCGGATTGGGTCTTGAAATTACGTTTGAAAAATAAGCAAAGGCAAGCCTTAGCTCTTAATAATAGGTAAATATATGGCTACAAGTAAAAATAATGCATTTAACAGCGAATTCTCAAAGATTACCATCAGCTTGGCATCTCCGGAGTCAATCTTGAGCCGCTCATACGGCGAGGTGCTGAAACCTGAGACAATCAACTACCGCACATACAAGCCAGAACGCGACGGTTTGTTCTGCGAGAGAATATTTGGACCTGTAAAAGACTGGGAATGCCACTGCGGTAAGTATAAACGCATCCGTTACAAAAATATCATTTGTGACCGTTGCGGTGTTGAGGTGACAGAAAAGAAAGTCAGACGTGAACGTACCGGCCACATAAAATTGGTCGTGCCTGTCGCACACATCTGGTATTTCCGTTCACTTCCAAACAAACTTGGTGCTTTGCTCGGTATCCAGTCAAAGAAACTCGACAGCATCATATATTATGAACGCTATGTCGTGTTGAATCCTGGCATCAAACAGGACGACGGTATCAATAGGCTTGACTTGCTTTCAGAAGATGAATATCTTGATATATTGGAGACCATTCCGGTTGAGAACCAACATCTTCCTGACAACGATCCAAACAAGTTCGTTGCGAAGATGGGCGCCGAGGCCATCTATGATCTTCTTCTTCAGCTTGACCTTGACAAAGAGTCAGGTGAACTTCGTGAGAAAGCACATAATGAGACATCACAGCAGCGTAAGGCTGACGCTTTGAAACGCCTTCAGGTTTTCGAGGCATTCCGTGAGGCTCAGAAACACATGGAGAACAAACCTGAATGGATGATTCTCAGAGTCATCCCTGTCATCCCACCTGAGTTGAGACCTCTTGTCCCGCTCGATGGCGGACGTTTCGCGACATCGGACCTGAACGATCTTTATCGTCGTGTCATCATACGTAACAACCGTCTGAAACGACTCATCGAAATCAAAGCTCCTGATGTCATCATGCGTAATGAGAAACGTATGCTTCAGGAAGCTGTTGACTCACTGCTCGACAACTCACGCAAGTCAAGTGCGGTGAAGACCGATACAAACCGCCCGCTCAAGTCATTGAGCGACAGCTTGAAAGGTAAACAAGGTCGTTTCCGTCAGAACCTGCTCGGTAAACGTGTTGACTATTCAGGCCGTTCCGTTATCGTTGTCGGTCCGGATTTGAACATGAACGAATGCGGTCTTCCGAAAGATATGGCGGCAGAGCTTTACAAACCATTCGTCATCCGCAAGATGATTGAACGCGGCATTGTGAAGACTGTCAAATCGGCGAAGAAAATCGTTGACCGTAAGGATCCTGTCGTTTGGGACATCCTCGAAAATATTTTGAAAGGTCATCCGATTCTGCTTAACCGTGCTCCTACATTGCACCGTCTCGGTATTCAGGCATTCCAGCCGAAACTCGTTGAAGGTAAGGCAATCCGTTTGCACCCGCTCGTATGTACAGCTTTCAACGCTGACTTCGACGGTGACCAGATGGCTGTTCACTTGCCACTCGGAAACGCCGCTATCCTGGAGGCGCAGATCTTGATGCTCGCATCACATAACATCCTCAACCCTGCCAACGGAGCACCTATCACAGTGCCTTCACAAGACATGGTTTTGGGTCTGTATTACATCACAAAACCACGTAAGAGCACCCCTGACCATATCGTCAAAGGCGAAGGTAAGAAATTCTATTCACCTGAAGAGGTCATCATCGCCTATAATGAAAAGAAGGTCGATATGCATGCCATCATCAATTGTAAGGTTTGGGTGCGCAAGGAGGATAACAGCCTTGTTGAAGAAATGGTTGAGACAACAGTCGGACGCGTCAAGTTCAACCAGGTTGTACCACGCCAGTTTGGTTACATCAACAGACTGTTGAACAAGAAGGCCTTGCGTGACATCATCGGCGATATGGTGAAACTCCTCGGTACGGCTACGACGACCAAGTTCCTTGACGACATCAAGAACATGGGTTATTACATGGCTTACAAAGGCGGTTTGTCGTTCAACCTCGGTAACGTCTTGATTCCTTCGGTAAAAGAGGAACTCATCAGACAGGCAAACGAAGAGGTCAACGGCATCCGTGAAGAATATAACATGGGTTTCATCACCCAGAACGAGCGTTACAACAAGATCATCGATATTTGGGGTCACGTTGTCACCAAGCTGACCGACGAGGTCATGAAACTGTTGCCTCAGGACGACCAGGGATTCAACCCGGTTTACATGATGCTGGATTCAGGAGCCCGTGGTTCAAAGGAACAGATTCGTCAGCTCTGCGGCATGAGAGGTCTTATGGCAAAACCGCAGAAGTCAACGGCAGCCGGTGGCGCGGAAATCATCGAGAACCCGATTCTTTCGAACTTCAAGGAAGGTCTGTCGGTGCTTGAGTATTTCATTTCAACTCACGGAGCCCGTAAGGGTTTGGCTGATACCGCTTTGAAGACCGCTGACGCTGGTTACCTCACACGTCGTCTCGTTGACGTCGCACACGATGTCATCATCAATGAGAGAGACTGCGGCACATTGAGAGGCCTGTCAATCGGTGCTCTTAAGAGAGGTAAGGAAATCGTCGAGTCATTGTATGACCGTATCCTCGGCCGTGTGGCTTTGCACGACATCTTCCACCCGCAGACAGGCGAATTGCTCTGCAATGGCGGCACTGAAATCACAGAAGATATTGCAAAGAGAATCTGCGATTCTCCTCTGAAAGATAAGACTATTGAGATTCGTTCCGTGTTGACATGCGAATCAAGACATGGCGTTTGCGCAAACTGCTACGGCCGTAACCTTGCATCGGGCAAGTTGGTGCAGCGCGGCGAGGCTGTCGGCGTCATCGCGGCACAGTCAATCGGTGAACCTGGTACACAGCTTACACTTCGTACCTTCCACCAAGGTGGTACCGCATCAAGCACGTCAGACGACTCAATGATCAAGGCTGACTATGACGGCAGACTCGAAATCGACGAACTCCGTGCCGTTGATTATGAAAAGGATGACAACAAGTATCAGGTTGTCGTCAGCCGTGCCGCTGAAATGAAGATTATCGATCATAACACAGGTGTCGCACTGGTAACAGTGAATATCCCTTACGGCTCGAAATTATTCGTCAAGGAAGGCAGTGATGTCAAGGCTGGTCAGGTCATCTGCGAATGGGATAAGTATAACTCATTGATTATCTCTGAATACGACGGTGAGATTCGTTTCGATAACATCGTTGAAGGTGTCACATACCGTAATGAATCCGATGAGCAGACAGGTTATAGCGAACGCGTCATCATTGAAGGCCGTAAGTTTGCAAAGAACCCGTCAATCTCAATCCTTGACAAGGACGGCGAAGTCGCCAAGTCATACGACTTGCCGGTTGGAGCGCATATTATGGTTGAAGATGGCGACAAGATCAAGGCTGGTGATGTCTTGACGAAGAAGCCTCGTGCTACAGGAGGTCTCGGTGATATTACCGGCGGCCTTCCGCGTGTCACAGAGTTGTTCGAAGCACGTAACTCATCAGAGCCGGCAGTGGTCTCTGAAATCGATGGTGAGGTGTCATTCGAGAAGAAACTCATCCGTGGTAACAAGGTCGTCGTCGTCACATCAAAGACAGGCGAACAGAAAAAGTATCTCATCCCGACGACGAAGGAAATCCTCGCCGACGAAAACGATTTCGTGAAGGCAGGTCAGGCTTTGTCAGAAGGTGCGATCACACCTGCCAACATCCTTGCTATCGAAGGCCCGATGGCGGTTCAGGAATTCATCGTGAACAACATTCAGGAAGTCTATCGTTCACAAGGTGTTACGATCAATGGTAAGCATTTTGAAGTCATTGTGCGTCAGATGATGCGTAAGGTTGAAATCGATGATCCGGGTGACACAAGATTCCTTGAAGGCGACCTCGTCAACAAGATTATGTTCCAGGAGACCAACGATGACATCTTCGGAAAAGTCGTTGTCACTGATCCAGGTGATTCTGAAACGCTTCACATAGGTGAAATCATTTCTGCAAGAAGACTCCGTGATGAGAATTCATTGCTTAAGCGTAAAGATAAGAAACTTGTCGAATCACGCGATGCGCAGCCTGCGACGGCACATCAGGTGCTTCAGGGCATCACGCGCGCGGCGTTGCAGACGGAAAGCTTCATTTCCGCAGCGTCATTCCAGGAAACGACAAAGGTTCTTACACAGGCGGCTATCTCGGCAAAGACAGATACTCTCGAAGGTATGAAAGAGAACGTTATCGTCGGACACAAGATCCCCGCAGGTACGGGTCTTCGCGAATTTGATGACATTATTGTCGGAGCCAAAGAGGATTTCGAACAAGTCGCAAATACGGAAATTGTTGAGGCTTAATTATTAAGCTGATTTTATAGGGAAAAAGGTTGGTTATTTTTAGCCAACCTTTTTTGTATGTCAGGAAAATTGTATATTTTTGCAAAAATTTTAATTGATTAAATATGGACATCAACAAGAAAAACCAGCTTAATATCGACCTTCCGGAAACGGTAGCCGACGGGGTCTATTCAAACCTCGCAATTATTAGTCATTCACCGACAGAGTTTGTCGTTGATTTTGCGCAGATTGTGCCTGCAATGCAGAAGGCCAAAGTTCGTTCAAGAGTGATAATGACACCGCAGAACGCAAAAAGACTTTTCAGGGCTTTGGCGGACAATCTAAACAAATATGAACAGAATTTTGGTCCGATTAAAGACATAAATGATACGATTGCGCCGTTCACGATGGGGAATGGAACTGCGGGAGAGGCGTAAAAAACAAACGGGGTTCATTCAAATTGAAATGAGCCCCGTTCCCTTATTTGTCAGTGAATCCTAAAGGAATTCCATGTTTTCTTCTGTCGTGAATTTCTCGCAGTAATGGCATCTGAGCTGGATTTTTCCGAACTCGTTTTTCTTTACAGTGAACTTGGTCATCACCCTTTCTGCATTTGTTACGCATTTAGGGTTGAAACATTTCACAATGCCTTCAATGTGATCTGGAGTTTCAACAATGTGTTTGTTGATGACTTCGAAATCTTTGATTTCAATGAGTGACGCTGTCGGAGCGACAAGTGCTATCTTGTTGATTTCCTCTGACTTGAAGAATTTGTTGCTTATTTTGATGATGCCTTTGGTGCCGTATTTCTTGCTTTCGAGGTTTGTTCCGAAATATACTGGGCAATCGCAATTGTCGAGTCCCAAAATCTTGATAACTTCAAAAACTTTGTTTGCGGGGATGTGGTCTATGACCGTTCCGTTTTCGATAGCTGAAACTATAAGTTCTTTTCTCTTTTCCATGATTCTCAATGTTTTAATGTTATTTTAATCCCAGGATTGCAGCAATCAGAGCTTCGCGGACGTACAGTCCGTTTTGAGCCTGCTGGAAATAATAAGCCTTCGGGTTCGGGTCAACGTCCTCGTTGATTTCATTGACGCGCGGAAGTGGGTGCAGGATGCGGCAGTTTTCCTTTGCCGGTTCGAGCATGTAGTTGCGAAGTATGTAGGCGTTCTTGACTTTCTCGTATTCGAGTGGGTCTGGGAAACGCTCACGCTGCACACGTGTCATGTAAATGATGTCTGAATGAGGTATAACCTCTTCCAAATCAGTGTATTCGTGATATTCGAGACCTGCATCTTTGATGTATTGGATTACAGTTGACGGCATTCTGAGTTCGTTGGGAGATACAAAATTGAATTTCGCGTTGAAGTGGCACATGGCCTGAACGAGACTGTGCACTGTGCGTCCGTACTTGAGGTCGCCAACCATTGTGATTTCAAGGTTTTCAAGTGTGCCTTGTGTCTTGCGGATTGAATAAAGATCAAGGAGGCATTGTGTCGGATGTTGGTTTGAGCCGTCACCTGCGTTGATAATCGGCACTTTCGAGACTTCAGATGCGAAACGTGCCGAGCCGTCGATAGGGTTGCGCATGACGATGAGGTCTGCGTAGCTCGCAACCATCGTGATGGTGTCTCTCAGGGATTCGCCTTTTTGGACGCTTGTCCCGGCTGTGCTGCTGAATCCAATGACGTTGCCGCCGAGCAACTGGATCGCAGTCTCAAAACTTAATCTGGTTCTTGTTGAAGGCTCGAAGAATAATGATGCGATAACGCGTCCGTTCAAAAGATTCTGAAGACGGGTCTTCTCAAAGTCTTCTGCAATGTCGAGTATGTGGCAGATTTCTTCAGGTGTGTAGTCGTTGATTGAGATAAGACTACGGTTTTTTAAAGAGATAGACATTGTTATAAAGATTATTTGTTTATTATTTATTTAACTTATCGGCAAAAAAAATGACGGCTTTAAATAACCGTCAGCAAAATAAAAAAGGATGTCCGTCAAAGAATTACTTCTTTTCGCGCCGTAATTATCAGGCATTTCCGATATAAATCTTTGTTCAATCATCGGGTTGCAAAAATACAATTTTTTTTGATTGGTGAAGAAAAAACATGAAAATTTTAAAAAATCGCATTTCAACGAAAGAATGTTATATTAATAAGGTGTAATGTAAATAAAAATTTACATTTATTTTTGAAAATCAATGAATTGTAAATAAAATTAAAGAAAAAAGTTCTTGACAAACGGTTTTTCATGTTGTATTTTTGCAGCGTGATAATAGCAGTGAAAAATGAGAAGGAAAGTAATAAAAACGCTTTTGGATAGTCTTCGGTTTAGGTACAAGTAACCGAGGGCTGTAACCGATAGATTATATTGTACATTAACAAACTTATTTTTTTTATTTTAATATTTTTTTATGAAACTGAAATTTTTAAATAAAATTGCAATTTTTGCAGCAGGCATTGGTCTTGTTGTTTTTGGCCTGTACGCATGCAGGAAGAATCAAGTTAAACCACAGCCAGAGGTGGTGAATGACATTACTTTGACACCAGATTATGATGCCAAGGTGAAGTCGTTTGTCAGCAGGGTTAAGCATTTTGAGGAGACTCTTGAGAAATGTAAGACAATGAGAGTCGCAGGCAATATGCAGATTGACAGTGCGTTGTGGAATATGGAAGCTCTTTTTAACACGTCTTATGCTTCTCCTGAAAAGGATTATGTTGAGACTGTGAAACAGGATCTGACGTTTTATGTCAATTTGGATGAAAGCGGGTCGTTGCCTGTAAATGACGTGTCAGATCTGTATGAAAATGTAACTGAATCGGTACGTGAAGCATACGCAAATGATGGAATCACTGAAAACAAATCTCTTATGACTGTTGTGTTTGATAAAGGTGAAACTATCGGTGACAAGTCTTCTATTGATGTACATGTCATTTCTGGTCGCAGCAACGACAACAATGGTCATGTCATTGTGGAAGACGGTCCTTTCAAACCCGGTGATTGCTGGTATTTCGGCGAATATGGCGGAAGCTGTGACGACCCATCGATTGTTTGCGATGCGGCTGAAATAATTGAGGACTCAATCAACTATTATTTTGCGGGTACACCGGTGCCGGCATCAGGATACAGATACATCAATTACAATTTGATGACGAAAACATTGGAAGGTCCGGAATATTTACGTCCCAATGGTGAGTCGTATATTTATAATTCCCAATATACAAATAATCCGAGTTTGTATTTCAGTTATGAAATGTTGAACTATTATTTCAACGGTGAGAAAAAAGTGATTCTTCAATTGCTTCCTGAAGATCTGAAAGATGCAGGTATGTTACCTGACAATTTATGTTTTGTCCAGGTTGACATCAGAGGACTTTCAGAAAACGGAATATATTTCCATCATAATTCTATAACTTACGGAGACAGGATTCTCATTCCTATCCAAGTTATCGGACCAACGGGAAATTTGTTAGATTAATTATAATTTAAAAACTATTAAATCATGAGAAGACACATCATCTTATTGTTAATTTGTCTGATTCCGAATATTGTATGGGGTCAGGGTTGGGAGATTTGTTTCACCCAGCCGGATATTACAAACCTGAATGCAGGTGACAGCAATGAAAATGGCTATTATTTTTTCGGGAAAGTTGCAAAACCCAAGATAGAGGAAAATAATGTGGCATACGCAGTGTTTGTTAACAATGACGGGTCCTATAAATGTAATTATTATATTCCTGAATCCGGACAAAGTTATTTCAGTAGCGCGTTGTGTCTCGAAGATGGCAATGCTTTTGTCGCCGGTCTCAAAAATCCTTCGAGTTATGGTGACGAGTATAAACAGATATGGGTAGCGATAATTAATCAGGATTTGGAAATTGTCGAAGAACACACGTATCCATTGCCGGATCCGTATTTTTTGGCGCATCATGTGTATATTGCAGCAGGAATTCAGGGGGATATAATTTTGACTGTTGCGATGAGAAGGACAAATCCAAATTGGACTACCAACACCGATTGCATGATCTGCAGATTTGACGTTCATGGGAATATGCTTGAAAGCAAAATTGCAGTGACTCCGTTTTTGGGGCATGTAAACCCAAGGGATCTTTCGATAATGCGAGGGTCTGAAAACATGATGTTGATGAGCAGCGGTTTTAACTCGTCAGGTGGGCAATGTGTCAGCTATTTCGACAAGGATTTGAATTTCTTCTCGCATCATAATTTGTTAGACGGAAGACTTGTCGCCGAGTGGTTGAATTCAAGTATATGGTTGGACAACACCCATTTCCTGATGTCCGCAATGATGTATGACCGTTATAGCGCAGATGAAAAAGAAATTGCGGCGGTTTTTAAGTGTGACACCACTTTGGCTCTGTTAGACACTTTGATTTACAACAGGATTGACACCGCTGATTATACGCCTTCAAATCGCGCATTGCAGTATGTCAATGATTCGACAATTTATTTCGCTACATATCATGAGACTTTTTGGGGGATACGTGGGGAAATGTATAATAGTGTGGTCATGATGTTGATTGACAAAGATTTGAATCTGTTGGGAACCAAGCGTTTAGAATACGACGACAGGGTTTTCCGCATTTATCACATGCAAAAAACTCACGACGGAGGATGTCTTATTTATGGCAATTGCATGTTGGGAGATCAGAATGCGGTTTATATCAAAAAACTCGTGCGGGAGGATTTCGTTGTGCCTCTATCCGTGGATGAGAACACTGAAATTTGTCATGGTATTGATGTTTACCCGAATCCGACGACGGATGTTTTGAATATTCCGATAAATAATGTTGAAAATCAGGAAGTTGTGGTGTCTGTTTGCAATGTCAACGGACAGAAAATGCTTGAACGGAAATTGTCACTGCCAGATAATTCGACAATAAAGATCGATGTGTCTTCTTTTGAAAATGGAATTTATTTTTACGATATTTTAAATGGTAAGAACTCATTAAGAGGAAAATTTATTAAAGATTAACAATTAAATTTTTTTAGCTATGAAACCTTGTTTTTTTAGTTTTTTGGTGCTTTCACTTGCAATGTGCAGTGTTGTGAACGCACAGGAAAAGGGTGGCTGTGATTTGTGCGGCCCTTCAGGTTCGTCCATGAACCATGCCAATGGAAATTATTCGGCAACTATTGGCGTAAACAATTATACAAACGGAATGTGTTCTGTTGCTTTTGGCAATTCAAATAGAACCACCGGAGGATATTCCGTTGCCATCGGCAATTTCGTCAGAACCAACGCGACGGGTGCTGTCGTGATTGGCAGCGGATTGGCTGATTCAGACGTAAAGGCTTTGATAAACAACAAACAAAATACATTGATGGTCGGATTTAACAGCAAGCGACCAACGTTGTTCGTGAGCACTTCGGCAGGAGGAGAGACCACTGGAAAAATAGGAATCGGCAATGTGGTAAGTCCTTCTGCCAAGTTCCACTTGAAGTCAGATGCCAATGAGGATGCCGGTTTGATTTTGGAAACAACCAGCATCTCGACAAGGTCGGCGTATATCCAGCTTTACGATGCGAACAATAAGATTTCGGTTACAAAAGACGGCATGAATGTCCTTGCCGGCGGTCCGGGCCTGTCTTTCGATTCCAAGAAAATCACGCTGAATGGGAAAGTCGGCATCAATGCAGATAACGCATTTACAGGCGATTACGATTATTCCCTTGCTGTAAGCGGTGGAATACTGACAAGCGAAGTGTATGTTAAAGAGGTGAGCGAATGGCACGATTATGTGTTTGATAACGGTTATGAGCTGATGCCATTGAATGAACTGAATCGTTATATTGATGACAAAGGATGTCTGCCAGGAGTGCCGTCGGAAAGTACAGTCCTTCAAAAAGGTTTTAACCTTGCCGAAATGGATGGCATCTTGCTTAAAAAAGTCGAAGAATTGACATTGTACGTCATTGAACTGAATGAACAGATTCAACGTCAGCAGGAAATCATTAAGTCTTTGCAGCAGGAAATAAAGTATTAAAAATATGTAACGCTATGAAAATGAAATATTTAATAATATTTCTTGGGCTTGTATTGTGCCTTTTGCAATCCAAGAATTCTATGGCGCAGCATTGCATATCATTCGATTATGATGGTAATGGAAACAGAGTGGAGCGTGTCTTTTACGATGAATGTGACAAAAATGATGAGGATGTTGTGGATTTTGCGGAGCAATTGACAGAGGATGAGTTTGCATTATACCCAAATCCTTCAAATGACTTTGTGACATTGTCGTTGGGAAGTTGTTTTGATAATATGCCAGTCTCATATATCATATACGACATAAACGGGCTTTCTGTGAAAAGTGGAACTGCAGGACCGGAAAAAACGATATTGGATATAAGCGGATTCCTGCCTGGCGCATACGTTGTCGTCGTCAATGTTTCTGGAGATACGTTCACACGAACTATTGTTAAACTCTAAAAACCATTGCCATGAAAAAGATTGTTTTATTGCAAATGTTGTTGCTGTCAATGGTTTGTGTGGTCGCCGAAAACCACAGGCGACAGACGGAGTTTGAGCTGAACAGTCAACTTGATGGACGTGAAACATACAGATTCGAAGCATCGTCGTGTATCAGATTGTTGGACGGCTTTAAGAGTAATCCTGAAAATAATTCTTCGGCAAGTTTCGTGATAAACAGATATGGGGTGTTCCCTCCAGAATCTGGTTTTTTAGGTGGACCATCATCGTCAAGTGATGACGGTGTTGTCGGAGCTCTGCCTGGCACACTCAACGTGAGTGATATTGGTTGCGCAGTATATTCCATACCGATTCAACTTCCTAAAGGTATAGGTGACATGACTCCAGATCTGGCCATTACGTACAATAACCAAGCTGGTAACGGCTTGTTGGGATGGGCTTGGAATCTTACCGGATTGTCGTCAATTGCCAGGGTGGGAACTACAAAATATCACGATGGAGTCGCAGGAAGGGTGAAATTCAATAATGAAGACCGATTTGCGCTTGATGGGAAACGTCTTATGTTGAATTGCCAGCTTCCATACGGTAGCAACGGCGCAACATACCGAACCGAAATTGACGACATGACAAAAATCGTGTCACATTCGAGAAGCGTGCAAGACGGTCCGGCGTATTTCACGGTTTATAAAGCCGATGGGACAATCTGGAAATATGGGTCTTCAACCGATTCGTACATATTCCCGCAAAACGGAAACGGTCCGGCGATGTCCTGGCTGGTCAGTGAAATTTCAGACAGGGACGGAAACACGATTTTTTTCCATTACGACAATAATAATGCAGAAGGTGAATCATACATAAGTTATATTGAATATACACTGAACAAGTCACATGGGGTAAAATCCATGTACGAAGTCTCGTTTTCTTATGAAGATAGAGATGATTGCGAAACTTACTATGTTTATCAGAATGCCGTTAGGATAAAAAAATTGTTGAAGAATATTGTGGTTAAAGACATGTCTTCCGGCAAGGAGTTATTGTGTTACACCTTTGATTATTTAGCTCCAGCAATGTATGATGCGGTCTGCTTCAATTACAACAGGTTGAGAACCATAACTCTTGTCGCCGATGGAATGAAACTGAATCCGACGGTTGTATCTTGGAATGACAAGAAAAAACATTTTAACGAGAAAATACAAAGTCGGACATTGAATAAGAATGTGTTTAATAAAGTGCCGTTTGTGGGTGATTTCAACGGTGACGGATTTTCGGATGTGCTTGTCGTCCCCTATAAAAATGGCAATAGCTATCAGGAAAATGTTACCGCAGAGGTTTATATCAATAATGCAGACGGCACTT
>JAUNNU010000095.1 GCA_030537295.1 Bacteroidia bacterium | reverse complement strand
AAACTCTGAAACTCTGAAACCATCGGAAACGCCGAAAGCCCCTGACTTGCGGTCAGCGGCGGAGTTTTCAAGCAAATGATAAATTGTTGATTTACAGCAAATTGGCAACGGGGGGGGTAAAACTAAAAACCGTGTCCGTCAAAATTGGCGAACTAACCCGTTGATTATTATATTGTAAATACGCTTCTTTCATATTGGCGGCAAAAGTACAACTTTTTTCAATACCGCGGACATTTTTTTTTGAAATTTTTTTTGCACACGTGACGTGCACCCTGCCGGGCACTATGTCGTGCGACTCCGGGCACACATGCCGTATATGCCGGGCACCATATCGTGCGACTACGGACATGCGTGTCGTGTATGCCGGGCACACGTGCCGTGTACCCGGTTATTGAAATACTGCCCTCCGGGCAGCCCGCAAGCCCAGTGGTGCCTGCAAGGCAGCACTTTAATAACCGGGTACATTGAGGCGAAGCCGAGATGTGCCCGGCAGCGTGCGCCAGCCACTTTCAACTTTATGAACTTAACAGCTAAACTGTCAAAATGTCTTTCTGTTTCAGTTCATAAAGGTCATCGACCTTTTTCGTGAACTTATCGGTGAGTTTCTGGATTTCCTCCTGGAGTTGTTTCACCTCGTCTTCCGACACTCCTTCTTTTTCAAGTTTCTTAGCGTCGTCGTTGGCGTTACGGCGGATGTTTCTGATGCCGACTTTGGCTTCTTCGGCGGCTGTCTTGGCGCGTTTCGCCAGATCTTTACGGCGTTCCTCCGTCAATGGCGGGACGAGTATCCTCAGGAACTCGCCTTCGTTTTTCGGGTTGAATCCGAGGTTTGCCGCCTGGATTGCCTTGTCGATTGCGCTGATTGAGCTTTTGTCGAAAGGCATGACGATAATCTGGCGCGGGTCGGGCGTGCCGATATTGGCGATCTGCTCGATTGGCATAAGCACGCCGTAGCATTCCACTTTCACGCCCTGAAGCATCATCGGGCTTGCCTTACCTGCTCTGATTTTCTGAAATTCCGATTCAAGGTGTTTTATGGTGCTTTCCATTGTCTCACCTGCCTCGTCCAAGATAAATTGTGATTCTTCTGTCATAGTAATTTAATTTTCAATATTTTAACTTCTTAATTTGTCACGAGAGTTCCGATATTTTCTCCTTCAAGGACTTTTGTGAGGTTGCCTTTGGTGTTCATGTCGAACACGAGCATCGGCATGTTGTTTTCCTTGCACATGGTGAATGCGGTAAGGTCCATGACCTTGAGGTTTCTCTCGTAAGCCTCTGTGTATGTTATAGTTTCGAACTTTGTTGCTGTCGGGTCTTTCTCTGGGTCGGCGGTGTAAATGCCGTCAACGCGTGTTCCTTTGAGGATGATGTCGGCTTTTATCTCGATTGCTCTCAATGCGGAGCCGGTGTCGGTGGTGAAGTACGGGTTTCCGGTGCCGCCGCCGATAAGCACTACGTAACCTTGTTCAAGATACTCGATTGCTTTCGGGCCGCTCATCAGTTCGGCGATCTTGTCGATTCCGATGCCTGAAAGAAGCACCGTCTTGATGCCTTTTGAGCGGAGTGACGACTGCAACGAGATGCTGTTGATGACCGTCGCGAGCATTCCCATGTTGTCGCCATACACCCTGTCGATGCCTTTGGCCGCACCCTGCAGGCCACGGAAAATGTTGCCGCCTCCGATGACGACAGCAATCTGCGCGCCGGCCCGCACAGCCGCCGCAATCTCATCAGTATAGTCATCAAGCCGCTTCGGATCAATGCCGTACTGCTGCGCTCCCATCAGTGACTCCCCACTGAGTTTCAATAACACTCTTTTGTATTTCATATATTCAAACTTTCAACTATTTAACTTTCAACTTTATAAACTTTTAAGTTTTCCAACTCTCAGAACCAATAGCCGACATTGATGAATCCGACAAATTCATTGATGTTGGATGTCATGAGGCTGACTTCGACAGGTCCGGCGAAAGTGTTAATGCCCAATGTCAAGCCTGCGCCCATCACGAAGCTGTCTTTCTTGAACCACTGCCTGAAATCGCTGTTCATGTGGCCGAAGTTAGTGCTTACAATCGTATAGAACTGCTTGTATATGTTCCACTGCCATGCGACTCTCGCAAACGAAGCGAAGTCAACCACCTTTTCGATGAAATCCATGCCGTCGAATGCCATTATATTATCCGCATATTTCATCTTCGACTGTCCGCCGATAAAATATTTATACGGGATTGGGAGTTCTGTAGTTCCAAGCCTTGCGTTGACCGAGCCTCCGAACTTGATGGAGTGCTTTTCGGTCACCGGCGATGTCTTCATGACGTCAGCCTGTAATGACCATGCGGGCGTTGACGAAGAATTGCTGAACACGCCATCATAGAAAATGCACTTCATGGTGGCATTTATCTTCCAGCCTCTTTTTGCAAATGTCGTAATATCTTCAGTATTAAGGTAATAGTTTGCGTAAAGATAGCCATAGAATTCATAATTCTTGGAAAGGCTCATGTTACCGACAAGGTCGTTCACATGGAAAAACTCTCCTGCAACACCAAGTTTCAATGAACTGAAATAAGAATGTGTCAGCTGGCCGAACAGCTCCATCCTGTCGTTTTGGACGCTGTATGTGTGATTAATTTTGCCATCGTTATACTGGTCAATTTGATAATAGCCTCCGAAGAGTTCGGTGCCATACCGGAAGATCTTTCCATCGCGTTTGTTGACTCTGACACGCAGATACGGGCATTCGGCCACGTTCAGGTCAACGCTCAAGGCACCACGTTTGAATTTGTTGCCTTTGCTCGTCAAGGTGTAATTCACGAGTGCGCCGATGCCATAGTTGTTGTCGTAATGGATATCGAACGAGAACGACTGGTTGTTGACTTCCTTGCAATGCAATGTCAGCAGCACGCCGCCGCCCGGCGCATCATTCACTTCGTACCACAAGTCGGAATAGAACCCCGATGCCTTGAGACGCAGGATTGTCTCCTCTATCTCGTCCACGCTGAACATCCGCGGGAACGTCTTGCTGAATTCTCTCTTGACGTATGGGTCATTATTGTCTCTCAAACCATTAAATTTGACATCAACGACATACAGGCTGTCTATAGGCTGCGCATGTGGCCTGACGACTTCAAAGTCAGAGATCGCGTGGATTGAGTCGCCGAGACGTTTCAGTTTCGGGAACATGTCTTCGGCTGCCTGTTCTCCATAGTAAAGGATTGAGTCGAAGTCGTTGAACGACATCATATTACGTCCGTGAAGATTCGGGCGGATATATATATCGCAGTGTTTTCTGCCGTATTCGGTCTGTTCGAGTGACGACAGGTTCATCACATTTGTGAGGAGGCTCAACGAGTTATCGATGTCATCCGCTGCGATATTGTAGTCTTCGAGGTCGATGCCGATGATGATGTCAACGTCTTTTTCCTCCATGTTTCTCACAGGGAAGTTGTTGATCATTCCGCCGTCGATGAGCAGGCGTCCGTCGTATCTGACAGGAGTGAAGAAGAACGGGATTGCCATGCTCGCCCTGATGGAGCGTGAGAGGCAGCCGCTGTCCATCTCGTATTCGCAGGCCTTTTCGATATCCGTTCCCATGCAGTAGAACGGCACCGACAGCTTGGTGAAGTCATCGATTCCCTTGGCGGGAAGCATGAGACGGCTGAGGAGATTGTTCACATAGACGCCATCGACGAGCGACTCACCCACCTTGACCTTGCCTTTTTTTATCGGCAGGGTGACGATGTACTTTGTGTTCTCCATTTTCTTTTCAATAGGTTTGATACGGTCAGGAATCCTGTCATAGATTATTGTGTTCCAATCCTGTTCCCTGACTAACTTCTCCATCATGTCAGGGTCATATCCGGCGGCGTAGAGGCCTCCGATAATGGAGCCGATACTCGTGCCGCTGATATAGTCAATCGGGATGCCGGCTTCTTCTATCTTTCTCAATATCCCGATATGTGCGAATCCTTTTGCGCCGCCGCCGCATAACACGACGCCGACACGCGGGCGACGGATTGAATCGTTGTTTGTGCCCTGCGCCTTGACATTCATGGAAAACATTCCAATCACGGCCAGGACTGCGGCACACCTTATTAGATTAATACAGTTTCTCATATAAAATATTTTTTAGAACCAGAATCCAATATTTATATACATGACAGCCTTGTCAAACATCGACCCTTTTGACACGCCTAATTCGATAGGTCCGACAGGTGTCTTGTATCCGACCGTCAAGCCGGCACCGATACCGAAGTTCGATGAGGTAAACCAATCCTCCCAGAAATATGAAGCATATCCGAAGTCGCAGCTGACAGTTGTATATAAGCCTTTCCAGAAGTTCCAGTACCACGACGTTTTCATGAAAGCGATGAAGTCACCAAGTTTGGAAGCAAACGGTACACCAGAAATCGGGATGATGTTGTCCATATACTTCATCCTTGACTGACCGCCGCAGAAGATCTGGAAATAGTCAGGCAGAAATTCTCTTACCAGCGGCATCGTACCCACAGCGCCGACTCTTATCGAATGATTTTTCCCGATAGGGAATGCCCTGTTGACATCTAATTTCAAAGTGAAATACTGTTCAGGGGAAGGATAATATTCCGCGCTATTATCGTAGAGAATACATTTGGCTATGAAATCGACATTCCAACCATCTCTCGTGAAGTCAGCATCATCCTCATTATTGTAGAAATAACGGAAAAAGACATTAGGATAAAACCTGTAAGGACTCTTGACCTCATACATGGTGTACATTTTGTCCTTGATCTGCGAATAGCTTCCCGTAAATCCAGCACTCAACTGCTGATGCAGATTCGGCACATACTGCATGTAGAGATTGAATTTGTTTTCCTGGATTCCGTATAAAGCATAGAGTGACTTATGCGATGTGTTCATGCTGAGTTTGAGAAGCATCGTTGAAGCGTTGGCTCCGATACGGAACTTGTTGTTCACATGCTTGGTGTAGTTGACTCTGAGATATGGATAATCGGCGACACACGCATCGACGCTGAGCACTCTTCTCTTATATCTGTCTGAAACATGCATCATGGTATAATTGATAAGCACCTGCATCCTGTAATTGTTGTCGTAGTGAGCCGTAGAGCCGAATGTCTGATAACTGCTTGATTTGCAATGCAGCACAAGAATATTGCCGATCTTTGACTTTTTAATCTCATACCACATATCCGAATAGAATCCGGTGGAATAGTTTTTCACTATGATCTCCTCAATCTCATCGATGGCGAAGACCCGCGGCAGACCTTCATCCAAGAAATACGATTTTATGCTTTGTATGTCATTGGAGCCAACGCCCTCCACTTCAACCTCCATAATGCTGATTGAATCCATAGGCTGGACATGAGGACGGTTGATTTCGAACGGTTCTATCTTCTGAAGCGAGTCGGCCAACGCCTTGAGTTCCATCTCATGAGCCTTGCCTGCGTCTTCGCCGCATTTCAAGATAGGGCTGAAATCGTTGAACGACAACATATTGGCGTTGCCGATGTCGGGTCTGATAAGGATATCACATTCTTCACGTGCCTTGTTGCTTTCATGTTGTGACACGACGGCGATGAGACGTTCAAGGATTTTGAGTGAGTTGTCGAGTTTCTCCTTTTCTATATAGTCCATTTCAAGGTCAATGCCGATGACGATGTCGGCGCCTTTCTCACGCATCAGCCTGACCGGGAAGTTGTTAAGCAGGCCGCCGTCGCACAGCAGTCGGTCGCCGTATTCCACGGGAGCGAAAAGGAACGGTATTGACATGCTTGAACGTATCGCTCGTGCTATTGAGCCTTGCTCCCAGATGACGGGGTCGGCGGTTGTCATATCTGTAGCCACACAGAAGAACGGCACCGACAGCTTGTTGAAGTCACGCTGCTCGTAGGCTGGAAGCGTCAGTCGAGTTAGCAGCATATTGACATAGACACCGTCAACGAATGAACTCTTGATACGCACCTTGCCGTCATTAATCGGAAGTTCGAGGAAATAGTTCCGTTTGTTCAGACGGTTATCGAGAGACATGTACTTGCGCGGCACTTTGTCCATGATAATCAAGCCCCAGTCCTGATGTGTTGTAAGTTCCTCCATCATGTCCGGGTCGTAACCGACGGCGTAGAGTCCGCCGATGATGGAACCCATACTGGTTCCGGCGATGTAGTCGATCGGTATGCCTGCTTCTTCAATGGCTTTCAACGCCCTGATGTGCGCGAAGCCCTTTGCGCCGCCGCCGCTCATCACCACCCCTATCTTCGGGCGATGCACGGCAGTGTCGCCCGGTTTCCTGGCGACTTCATAAATGACTTGGGAGCTTGCATCTTGGAACAGCATGGCACCGAACAGCAACGCCACCGCAAATTTCAATATTCTCATGTCTTTCATACTTTATGACTTTAATTTCCCGGAATAATTAATAAATGTGTTATGTTATTGCTCTCTTCCGTGGCAGTTTTTGTATTTCTTGCCGCTTCCGCACGGGCACGGGTCGTTTCTCCCGACTTTCTTCTCCACATGTATAGGCTGCGTGACCTGATTCTCCTGCGTGTTGCTGTGCGCCTGCGAGAGAAGGTCGTTACGCTGCTCCCTGAGCTTGCTCCTGTCAGCCGGCTTCGCGCGATGTTCACGCACCTTGTTAGGATCCTGCTGCGGGAGGTCCGACTTCATGAGGAACGAAATAACCTCGCTGTTAATCTTCATCACCATCTCCTTGAAGAGGTTGAACGACTCTAACTTGAAGATTACCAACGGGTCTTTCTGCTCGTATGTTGCGTTCTGCACCGACTGCTTGAGGTCGTCGAGTTCACGGAGATGCTCCTTCCACGCGTCGTCGATCATGCCGAGCGTGATGCCTTTCTCGAGCGACAACGAGATCTCGCGTGCGCCGTTCTGCACCGCCTTCTCGATGTTCACAACGACATTCATTCCTTTCTTTCCGTCCGTGAACGGGATGAGGATGTTCTTGTAACCCGGCTGCGTCTCGTAGATCTGCTTGATGAGCGGGAGCGTCTTCTCCCCGACGAGCTGCGTCTTCTTGTTATACGAATCGACGGCACTCTCGAAGACCATCTCCGCAAGGTCATCGACTTTGCCGTGTTTGAGCTTGTCTTCGTCAAACGGAATCTCGATTCCGAGATTAGCGAACAGATCCATCTTCAACGCCTCGAAGTCTTCGTCTTCTTTATGTTTCTCGACCAACGACTCGCCGAGGTCATACATCATGTTGTTGATGTCAATCTGGAGACGTTCTCCGAACAGGGCGTGGCGGCGTTTCTCATAGATGGCCTCACGCTGCGAGTTCATGACGTCGTCGTATTCGAGCAAGTGTTTACGCACTCCGAAATGGTTCTCCTCCACTTTCTTCTGCGCCTTTTCAATCTGTTTCGTTATCATCGAATGCTGGATGACCTCACCTTCTTTAAGGCCGAGACGGTCCATTATCGGGGCGATGCGTTCGGAGCCGAACATACGCATGAGATCGTCTTCGAGAGAAACGAAGAACTGTGAGCTACCCGGGTCGCCCTGACGACCGGCGCGGCCTCTCAGCTGACGGTCAACACGACGTGACTCGTGACGCTCGGTGCCAATGATGGCGAGACCGCCAGCGTCCTTGACACCAGGCCCTAACTTGATATCGGTACCACGGCCAGCCATGTTGGTGGCGATGGTGACCGTCTTGGCCAAACCAGCATCCTTGACAATCTGCGCCTCCTTGAAGTGCAGCTTGGCGTTCAACACGTTGTGCGGGATATTCTTACGCGTCAGCATCCTGCTCAACAACTCCGAAATCTCAACAGAAGTGGTGCCGACCAAAACCGGCCTGCCTTCGTGGACGAGTTCCTCAATCTGTTCAATGACAGCATTGTATTTCTCACGTTTTGTCTTGTAAATCAAGTCTTCGCGGTCATCACGTGCGATAGGTCTGTTTGTCGGGATGACAACGACATCGAGTTTGTATATGTCCCAGAACTCACCGGCTTCCGTCTCCGCGGTACCTGTCATGCCCGCGAGTTTGTGATACATCCTGAAGTAGTTCTGCAATGTGATGGTGGCGTAGGTCTGCGTCGCCGCCTCGACGTCAACGTTCTCCTTCGCCTCGACAGCCTGATGCAATCCGTCTGACCAACGGCGGCCTTCCATGATACGACCCGTCTGCTCATCGACGATTTTCACTTTGTTGTCGATGACAACATAGTCAACATCTTTCTCAAACAGTGTATAAGCCTTCAGAAGCTGCTGTACGGTATGCAGACGCTCCGACTTAACGGTGAAGTTACGCATGATCTCCGACTTCTTCAGAATCTTCTCGTCAGCGGCGAGGTCTGACTTTTCGAGGTCGGCTATTTCGGAGCCGACGTCAGGGATGACGAAGAATGTCGAGTCGTTGTATGCCTTCGAGAGCTGCTCGGTGCCTTTGTCCGTAAGGACAACGGTATTGAGTTTCTCGTCGATGACAAAATAAAGCTCGTCGTCGATGATGTGCATGTTCTTGTTCTGCTCCTGCATGTAGAAGCCTTCGGTCTTGAGCAGCAGCGACTTCATTCCTTCTTCAGAGAGGAATTTGATGAGTGCGCTGTTCTTTGGGAGGCCGTGGAAGGCGCGGAAGAGTTGGTCGGCGCCATGCGATTTCTCTTCTTCCGTCGATGCGGGATTTGTCAGTATTTTCTTCGCTTCGGCGAGGCACTGTGTCACGAGGCGTTTCTGTGCTTCGTAGAGGTTCACGACATCGGGTTTCAGTTCGTTGAATTCCTGGTCATCGCCGCGCGGTGTAGGACCGCTGATAATCAAAGGTGTACGTGCGTCGTCAATCAACACGGAGTCAACCTCGTCAACGATGGCGTAGTGATGTTTACGTTGCACGAGTTCCTCCGGGTTGCCCGTCATGTTGTCGCGCAGGTAGTCGAAACCGAATTCGTTGTTGGTTCCATAGGTGATGTCGGAGTTGTATGCCGCGCGTCTCTCCGGCGAGTTCGGTTGATGTTTGTCGATGCAGTCAACGGTGAGGCCGAGGAAGTTGTAAATCGTCCCCATCCATTCGGAGTCACGTTTCGCCAAATAGTCGTTGACGGTGACGACGTGCACGCCGCGTCCCGCCAAGGCGTTGAGGTAAACAGGCAGTGTCGCGACGAGGGTCTTGCCTTCACCGGTAGCCATCTCTGCTATCTTTCCCTGGTGAAGCACTATGCCGCCGATGATCTGCACGTCGTAATGCACCATGTCCCATGTCACGACGTTTCCGCCGGCCATCCAGCTGTTCTTGTAGAAGACGCGGTCGCCTTCGACGTTGATGTGGTCGTATCTCGCAGCCAGGTCGCGGTCGAGGTCGGTGGCCGTGGCTTCGACGACTTCGTTATCCTTGAAGCGTTTCGCCGTCTCTTTCATCACGGCGAAAGCCTCCGGCATGACATCGTTCAAAGCCTCCTCAATCTTCTCAAGCACCTGTTTCTCAAGCTTGTCAACCTGCTCGTAAATGTCATTTTTCTCCTCAAGATCCATGTCGGCGTTGTTCTCCACACGAGCCTTCAGCTCTTCAATCTTCGCCTGTTCGTCGGCTATGTGGTTCTGAATGTATTCCTTGAACTCTACCGTCTTATGACGCAAACTGTCAATATTCAAGTCCTTGATTTTCTCGTACGCATCGAGTGTTTTCTGCAATATCGGCTGCAAAGCCTTGTTGTCACGCGTTGATTTGTTTCCAAATAATTTTGATAAAAATCCCATATTTCGTCTATATTTGTTACGATGTTATTTTACAACTTTCGTTCCACAAAAGTTGCGCAAAAATAATTAATTTTTTTTTATTATTATGTAAAATTGTGAAATTTACTTGTAACCGTAAATTCTTCTGACATGATAGTCGAGATAACGTCCGGGAGCGGCAGCCGGAGCCATGCCGATTCGTCCCCCCGACTTCAGAATAATATAATCGGGACAAGTCCTGATATTATATTTCTCAAGCAGCAGGATGTCATCGCCGAGATTCAGAAGTTGCCAGTTATATTTTTGATTTTCAAAGAGTTCAATAAAATCATCGAATGATTCTCTTGTGGCGATTGTGACGACTGAGATAGTGTCATTCCATTGTTTTTGCAACTCGTTCAGTTTTGAAAACTCATAGTCGGTCATGGTCGATACTCTGTCAACAAATTGCAAGAGAACCATGCCGTCGTGATAGTCAGAGAGGCTGACGGTGTCGCCGTTTTTGTCTCTCAACGAAAAATCAGGTGCGTCGGTGTCGTACGAAAGTCTTCTGATACGCATCATCATGCCGGACGCGGCCACTCTGTTCTGCGGATATTCCGACACGTTTTTCATTCTGTTAATGAAGTCGAAGGCGAGCCATTTCAGTTCAGGATTTCCGTAATAAAGCTGATTCAAATATTTCAAGACTATGAGTTCCGCGAGTTGCGGGTTACGTGACAAAAAGTCATCTTTTCTGATATAATTCCAGAAGCCGTCGTAGCCTGAATACAAGGCGTCAACAAGCCCGTGACGGCTGAAGCTACGCGAGTTGAAATAGCTGTCAAAAATCTCATTAAACAGGTCAACGTAAGAACTTTGCAGATACAGAACAGGTTGATTATCAAAATATTCAGTTATTATTTTGGACATGTTACCCAGTGATGCCGCCATCTTCAGTGCTGCTAATTTATAGCGCACGTAATCATCCACAAAATCGTTTTTCTTGTCGCCCATCGCCCTGCTGATTTGGTGTGCGAGCGTGTCTATGAGATATGACTTTTTGGCACGAAAAACCTGATCGGCATATTCATAAACGAAGTCATTGACGATAGCTTCCGACACGATGAGCTGACGGCTCATGTCGTTGTCTTTCACCGAATTTATCGTCAATGACGGAGGTTCCTGCTCGAAGAACGAGAGGTCTGCATTTTTCGCGGGGATGAAAACATTTATGTCATAGAAGCTGCCCGGCTTCAGCACGAGGTCAACGCGGTCGAGGTCAACGGCTATCTGCGCCGGCATATCGTGTTGGATGACAGTGTTGAAAGAGAAACTGCCGCTGAAGTCGGAATAAGTCTCTCCGATGGTTGTCTGCTCGTTTGTGAATAAGTCGTTGTACGTCAGGAGGCGCACCAACGCATTGGGTTTGTTGGTCTTACCCACGATCTTCAGGTTCTGCGAAGGCGACAGAAGCGGCAGAAGAAGCAGCAAAGCGAAAACGGCTCTCTTATCTCTCATCTCTAATCTCTAATCATAAAAACCAGACTTCTCCGGCACGAACATCGACACGTCGCCGCCGTTTTTCATGATGTCGCGCACGAGTGTTGACGAGATGCAGCGCATGTTCAGGTCCGGCACGAAGAACACTGTTTCAATCTCAGGTGCGAGCTGTTTGTTGGTCTCGGCGATGAGGTTTTCATAGTCGAAGTCGTTGGTGTTGCGGATGCCGCGTATTATGTAACGGGCGTTCATCTTTTTGCAAAAATCAACGGTAAGTCCTTCGTAGTTAATGACTTTTACTTTATCAAAAGCATTAAAAGTATTTTTTATCCAGCGTATTCTGTCGTCAAGTGTAAACTCATATTTCTTGTTGCTATTGACACCGATGGCGATGATTATCTCGTCGAAAAGCGGGAGTGCCTTGAGTACGATGTTCTCGTGTCCGCGTGTTATCGGGTCGAATGAGCCGGCGAAGATGGCAGTTTTCATCACTATTTTATGTTTGAAATTTCAGGCTGCAAAGATAGTAAAAAAATTTGAAAGTTTGAAAGTTTATAAAGTACCTGACGCACAAGAAAAA
>JAUNNU010000094.1 GCA_030537295.1 Bacteroidia bacterium | reverse complement strand
AGACATTACGGACGGCGTTGTCGAGAGTCTCCATTGATACAAGTCCTTTGTTCACGGCGTCTTCGAGGAATGCCCCGTAGTTGGATGCACCGAGGTCAATATCGACACCGGCGTTGATGGCTTGGACCGTCCCTTCAAGTTGGTCTTCAGCGGTGCAGTGGGTGCTGTGCAAAGCCCAGATGCTGCCGAGATCCGAAAAAACCACTCCGTCGAATCCCCATCGTTCACGAAGTATGTCTTTTAGCAGCCATCTGTTTGATGTACAAGGGATTCCGTCAATGCAATTGTATGACGTCATGATACTTTTGGCATCGTTTCTTACTGCTGTCTCAAAATTTGAGTTCAATTCTGCCAATATCTCATGGTTTCCGGCCGAAGTCCCCGAGCCGTGATGTCCGCCTTCCGAGACACCGAATGAGGAGAAATGTTTCAAGGTGCTTGCAAGGTGATTCTGCATGCCTTTCATTATGGCAGTGCCTAATGTTCCGGAAAGATAAGGGTCTTCTCCGAGGCTTTCTTCTACGCGAGACCAGCGTGGGTCGCGGGTGATGTCAATGACAGGGCCGTATGCAAACTTTGCGCCGTATGCGGCAGCCTCGGCTCCGACTGCGTCACCGACTTTGTACAGAAGGTCCTCGTCCCACGTGGCCGCCTGACAGATGCCGATGGGGAAAACCGTGGCGTTGACCGCCATGAAACCGTGAACGCATTCTTCAGCGAAATAAATCGGGATCCCAAGCCGTGAATTTTCTATCGCATTACGCTGCATCTCATTGAAAATCAATACTGACTGTCGCTCGTCAAGACCTGATTCTATTGTCTTCTGCGACCACGGGTCGGCACGGAGAACGCCGTAAAACCCGCCGCACTGCAAAGTGTCCCACATTTTCATAAACGCCTCGTTGAGAATCACAGTGCTGTCGTTGACTTTTTCGTAAAAATTAAAACCAATCGGACAACATAACTGCCCAACTTTCTCATTTACAGTCATCTGACTAAGCAGAGATTCCACTTTTGTGTCAATACCGTCTGCCTTTGGTGATGAACAACCAACCAAAAATATTATCGCAAATGATAAGATTATATACTTTTTCATTTTTCTCGAGTTGAAATTTTCAACAAAATTACCAAATTATGTAATACGTTTAGGTTAATTTATTTTTACATTTGAAATTTTTTTCGAAAAAGAGATGATTTTCATTTCTGATGATAATCAATTGGTTTCGATTATTTTGTAAAAAAATATATACAATTTTTGTGCTCGTTTTGTGAAAAAGACGAAAAATCATGTTTTATGATCTGCTGATTTTCACGCCGAAAACGTGCCCGAAAAAACAAAATGATTTTCCTGTAATAAACAAATGTTCGCACGTGTTTCTCGTTTTATTTATTAATTAGCAGGCCAATTCATATTTTTTGTATTTTTGCCTGTTTTTTATACGTCAATAATGAAAAAAATAACGCTGTCATTAGTACTGTTTTTAACTGTCATTTTGCTTAATGCGCAGACAATTGAAAAGACTTATTATGTTGATAATCATGATGTTAAATCAATAGAAGGCTATGTCCAGATTGAGCTGAAAGACTGTATGCAGTCGGCACTCGCCGGTCAGCCGACGTTGCCGTGGCATTCGGTGACACTGCTGCTTCCACAGGGAACAAAAGCCGAGTCGATGGAAGTTGAAATGTCTGATTTTCAAGAACTTAATGGCGATTTTCAATTGTTTCCTTATCAGCCTTCAAGAACCTATAATGATTTGGAGCGCACGAAATTTTATAAAGATGAGGCGGTTTATTCTTCAAAAAGCGTTTATCCTGCTGAAAATCATGGAGTTCTGACTACGCAATATGTTAATGGTTATTCCGTTGCGGTGTCATCTTTCACTCCTGTGAAATATGTTCCGTCTGAAGGTAAAGTGTTGATTGCCAAGACTGTAAATGTAAAAATCAATACTTGTGAAGACGAGAGGCCGGATTCGAGGATGCTTTCATCACGTCCGCAAATCATTAATAAAGTCAAGTCGCTTGTGCAGAATCCGGAAATGCTTGATTCATACGCAAGAGACGACTCGAAATCACTGCAAGGCTATGAGCTTCTTGTGGTTACGCCGGAACAATATGTTTCAAACTTTGACAACTATGTTCAATTTTATCGTTATCTTGACATCAGGACCAATGTTGTTTCGATTGAGTCAATTTATTCTTCTATGCAAGGTATTGATAATCAAGAGAAAATTCGTAATTTTATCATTCAGGAATATCAGAATAATGACATTTTGATGGTACTTTTGGGTGGCGATGTCGCATTGGTGCCGTTCCGCGGTTTCTATTGCGACGTGCTTACCGGCGGAAGTCATAACACCGACAATGGCATTCCAGCCGACCTTTATTATTCAGGCCTTGACGGGACGTGGAATGACAACGGCAACGACCGCTGGGCCGAGCCAGGCGAAGACGACCTCTATCCGGAAATCGGAATTGCGAGGATGCCTTTTAACAATGAAACGCAACTCGCCAATATTTTGAATAAAACCGTTAAGTATCAGCAGATTCCGGTGCTTGGGGAGTTCCGGACTGTCGTTCTGGGCGGTGAAAAACTTTACGATTATCCTTATACTCAAGGCAGTCAGTATCTTGAACTTCTGATTGGCGAACATGATGACAACGGCTACACGACAGTCGGCATCGATGAAAATTACGATTTCGTGCGTCTTTATGACGAGGACGGCAATTGGAGCGGCACTAACCTGCGCAACGCCATCAATGCGGGCTGCGGCTATGTGCATCATGCCGGTCACGCCAACAGCGATTACGTCGCGGGATGGTACGGCTCAAGTGTGTCTTCGAGCTTTTTCGCCGGTGCCAACGGCGTTGACCACAACTTCACTTTCTTCCATTCGCATGGCTGCGACTGCGCCGCCTTCGACCAGGGCAGCATCATGGAAAGACTTGTAACCATTGAGAATTTTGCTGTTTCGGTAATCGGAAACTCGCGTTACGGCTGGTTCAACGAAGGTCAGACTGAAGGCCCTTCATGCCATCTTCAGAGAGAAATGACGGACGCATTTTGGAATGAAAGGATCCCTTATCTCGGAATGGCGTTCAGCGAAGGAAAATGCCAGACCGCACCGTGGGTCACCGCCCCCGGACAGTATGAGGAAGGAGCGTTGAGATGGAATTTCTATGACCTCAACATCCTCGGCGATGTCGCCGTAAGTCCTTGGCACGACGAGCCTTTCGAGGCGGCGGTGAGGTTCAGGCCGGCAATGCTTCCGGGCGAGACGGTGAATGAGATTTACGTCTCGCATGACGGACAGCCACTGAAGAATTTCCGTTGCAGCATATATTATTATGATGAAAAACTCGGCGAGGCGGTGACTGACGAAACCGGAAACGCCACCGTGACGCTTTCACGCCCCGTTGATTTCGTTGACCAGCTTTCATTGACGGTGACAGGGATGAACTCGTTCCCGCAAAGCCGCGTAATTGACTGCATCGACGAAAACACGACTTTCGTGAAACCTTATAAATTGATTGCCAATGATGAAGACGGCGACGGGAAAATTGAGTTCGGCGAAAACGTCTCTTTCGACCTCGTCTTGAAAAACTGGGGTGGTGCTCCGGCAAACAATATTCACGCTTCCGCACAGTGCTGCGCACCCGAATATTTCAGGTTCACGAATACCGAAGCCGACTTGCAAAGCATTGACGCTCTGTCTGTTGATACTATTTTCGATGCCTTCGGAATCTGCATGAACCTGGATGTCCCGAACGGCTGGCCGATAACTCTCAACGTCACGTCAAACGATGCGACCGGGTACTGGTACAACTCCTTCGGATTCAAGGCGTCAGCACCTGATATTCAGATACTTTCGATTTCATCGGAAGAACTTGACGGCAACGGGAACGGTGTTGTCGAGCCTGGCGAAAACGGTGTCTTGACAGTGCTTGCCAAGAACTTCGGTTCCGTCATCGCTGAAAACGCCGAATTGAATGTCGAAGCTGACAACGAATTGGTGACAATGGAAACGCCGATGATTTTATTTTCGCAAATTCAAGAAAATGAAGAGGTTACGGCGGAATTTGTTTTTCATGTTGATGAAAACGTCCCGAACAGTACCATCGTGAAATTCAATGCGACGGCGCAGTGCGGAAAATATGTTTCGTCATCAACTTACACAATGACAGTGGGTTATCTCATGGATGACTTCGAAACCGGCGATTTCTCAAAACTTGAATGGGAACCGGCCGGCGACAAGGACTGGTTTGTGACCGATTCTGACGCATACGAAGGAACGTTCTCGGCCCGCTCCGGGATTATTGATGATGATGAGATTACATCGTTGATTATCAATGTGGAAGTTTATGAATCCGGGAATGTGTCATTCTATTTCAAGACTTCAACGGAAAACAAGCGCGATTATTTCGTGTTTTATGTTGACGGTGAAATGAAAGACCGCTGGTCAGGTGAAATAGATTGGCAATTAAAGACTTATAATTTAGATGCAGGCAAGCACGAACTCGAATGGCGTTACGACAAATCGAAGTCGGGACAGTCAGGACTCGATGCCGCCTTCATCGACAATGTGATGTTCCCGATAAATTCAACCGTCATAATGAATGTTGCCGAAAATATTGACAGTCAAGATGATATGACAATTTACCCGAATCCGAGCAATGGAAGATTTGTTTTAAATCTTGGTGATAATCAGAATGTTGTTAAAATCTTCAATTCTCTCGGTCAGATGATTTATGAAAACGAAAATGCCTCGCAGAGTTTGAATGTTGACATTTCTGAAAAAGAAACTGGCATATACCTTATTAATATTAATGGTAAAACACAGAAACTAATAAAAAAGTAATACCTTGTAAAAGAACCGCGTAGCGGTTCCATATCAGTAAAAAGTCGCAACATGAAAAAGTTATCATTTTTAGTTCTTATGTCGGTCTTCAGTTTTGTAATCAAAGCTCAGACGATAGAAAAGACGTATCATTTTGATAATCCGTCAGTTAGTAAGTTGATGGGTTATGATGTAATCAGTTTTGAAGGCACGATGCAAAATGCGGAAGTCGGTTGTCCGAGCCTTCCGTGGCAGTCGGTGAGCCTGCTTCTTCCGAACGGGATGGAAGCCGCCTCAATAAAGGTGGAACTATCTGATTTCCAAGAACTTGATGGCGTTTATAATCTTTTGCCGAAACAGGCTGACTTGCCTTATTCGCAGGCCGAGAAGTTCGTTTTTGCAAAAAATGATGCCGTTTATTCCTCTAAAGAAATTTATCCTTCGAATAATGAAGGGAATCTTTCTACAAATTTCAAAAACGGTTATGGTTTTGCGTTCTCGGCTTTCACTCCGGTGAGATACGTTCCGGCAACGGGAAAAGTCTCATTTGCAAAGACAGCGAAAGTCACCGTCAACGCAAGTGATTCAAAATCAGACCATTCCGTCATGTTGAGGAATACATCTTCCGTCAAGGAAAGCGTGAGAAGACTCGCCCAGAATCCAGAGATGATGGAAACTTACGAAACGCGAGAGCTGGTTTATGACGGTTATGATATTTTGATTGTAACTGGAAATCAATACGTTGGAGGTTTTGATGAATATGTCGATTATTACAACGGCATCGGATGGAGAACGCATGTCATCACCGTTGAGGAGATTTATTCATCGATGGAAGGCCGCGACAACGCAGAGAAAGTCCGGAATTATGTCATTCAGGAATATCAGAACAACGGCATTTCCACTTTGATTCTCGGCGGCGACATCGACATCGTCCCTTATCGTGGCTTATATTGTTATGTTTCAGATGAATACGAAGACTGGGGCATTCCGGCAGACCTTTATTTCGCGGGCCTCGACGGGACATGGAACGACAACAATAACAACAAATGGGGTGAAATCGGGGAAGACGACCTTCTCCCGGAAATCGGCGTGGCGCGTCTGCCTTTTAACAACGCACAGCAGCAGAACAACATGATTCACAAGACTTTGATGTATCAGCAGAATCCTGTTCTCGGTGAATTTCAGCATATTACGTTCGGCAGCGAATGGATGAGCGACACCGGCCCGACTTACGGCAGCCAGTATCTGAATATGGCGGTCGGTTATCATGACGAACACGGCTACACCACCAACGGAATCCCTGAGACTTACGATTTCAATGTTGTTGATGAGTTGACCGGCGCGAATATCGGTTCTGACTTGATGGCCGCGATCAACCTCGGCGGACAATACACTCATCACGCAGGACACGCAAATTCCAACTATGTCGCCGGTTGGTATAACTGGGACATCACCGACAGCAACTTCTCGCAGGTCAATGGCGTCACGCACAACTACACGTTTTTCTTCTCTCACGGCTGCATCGCCGGTGCTTTCGACGAAGACTGCATCATGGAGCGCATGGTCACGATTCAGAATTTCTGCGTGGCGGCAATAGGTAACTCGCGCTACGGCTGGTTCTCGCCCGGCACTACCGACGGGCCTTCGGCTCATCTGCACCGCGAAATGACTGACGCTCAATACACTGAGAAGATGCCAAACCTCGCTCTCGCCTTGACGGAAGCGAAGGTTCAGACGGCACCGTGGGTCAACGCCCTCAACGGCGAAAACGCCGCGCTGCGCTGGAACTTCTACGACATCAACGTACTCGGCGACGGAGCAGTAGCCCCGTGGCTCGATGAACCGATGAACGTGAATATCGACTGCGCCGATGAACTGACTCTCGGAACAGCTTCCATGGAAGTGCAGCTGGACAACGCTTCCGGCGACATCCTTGAAGGCTTCCGTTGCAGCTTGTTCGCTGACAATCAACTTGTTGGATTTGGTGAGACCGATGAAAACAATGTCGCAAATGTCGTGTTCGGCAATCCGTTAGACTATGAAGGAGAACTTCACCTCATCGTAACAGGACAGAACGCCTGGCCGCAGACCAAGACAATCAGCTCGCAGATGATGAATACACCTTACATTATATATGAGAACCACGTCGCAAATGTCGATGACGGCACAGTTGACTACGGCGATGATTTCACCTTCAATGTCACTGTGAAAAATTACGGAGCTGTTGACGCTCAAAATGTTACGGCGACTTTGACGACTGACGATGAATTTGTTGAAGTTCTGAATCCAACGGCAACGATTGCAAATATCAGCAGCCTCGGCAACTTTGAGATGGAAAACGTTTTTGAAGTCTCAGTTTCCAAAAACATTCCTGACCAGCATGTCGTTAGGTTCACTCTCGAATGCGCCAACGGAACTGATGTGTGGACAAGCTCCTTCGAGATTGTCGCGAACGCCCCGATGTTTGATTTGGTGAATGTTGACATTGAGGATGGCGGCGACGGACAACTCCAGCCTGGTGAGTCGGCGGTGTTGCATTTCACAGTGAAAAACGTCGGACACAGCGGCATCGACGATGTGCATTTTGCGATTTACAACTCTCATCCTGAAATAGAAAACGGAAACAATGTGTTCAGTTACGAATCAGTGGCTGTCGGCGGAGAGTTTACCGCTGACTATGAGGTTTCGCTTTCCCCCGATATTGAAGAAGGTGTTAATTATGAATTGATTACGTGCACATATTCCTCTGATTTGAATTTTTATGGAAATTATGCAATTGCGGTCGGGCATTCTGTCGAAGACTTCGAGACAGGTGATTTTTCGGCTTTCGACTGGCAGAATGACGAAGAGCATCCTTGGACTGTCGTGACTGAAAATCCACACGGTGGCACCTATTGCGCCAAGTCCGCGCCGATTGCCGATAATCTGAAATCAGTTCTCGTGATTGAAATGGATGTCTATGGAAATGACCAGATTATATTTTTCAAAAAGGTGTCGTCAGAACAAGGCTGGGACAAGTTCTTCTTCTACATCGACGATGAGATGATGGGCGAGTGGTCGGGAAATTTGAACTGGAGCCGCTCCGCCTACGATATTACATTCGGCCACCATCAGCTGAGATGGTTCTACGCCAAAGACGGTGCCACGACTTCCGGCCAGGACTGCGCATGGCTCGACGACATCACGCTGCCACCGACCGCCACAATCACTGACATATATTCTTATTCGGAAGGTGATTTCGGGATTTATCCGAATCCGAATAACGGAAGATTTGTCGTGAATCTTGATGAAAATCAAAATGTTGTGAAGATTTTCAATTCTCTCGGTCAGATGGTTTATGAAAATGAAAACGCTTCGCATGATTTGAACATCGACCTTTCTGAAAAAGAAACGGGCATATACCTTATTAATATCAACGGCAAAACACAGAAATTAATAATAAAATGAAAAAACTCACGCTTTTAGTCCTTCTATCAGTTTTCAGCTTTGTCATCAAGGCTCAGACAGTTGAAAAGACTTATCATTTTGACAACCCGCAGGTCGCGGAACTCCGCGGTTATCAGCAAGTTATGTTTGACGGGACGATGCAGTCGGCTCTTCAGGGCCAGCCTTCGTTGCCGTATTACGCAGTCAGCCTCTTGTTGCCACAAGGCGCGGAAGCTGAATCAATCGAAGTTGAACTTTCTGATTTTCAAGAAGTTGGAGAAAACATTAATTTGTTTCCATATCAGCCTTCAAGGACGATGAACGACATCGCTCCGAAAGAGTTGGTCAAAGACGAGGCGATTTATGCGTCAAAAAGCATCTATCCGGTTGAAAATCACGGTGTTGTGACGACACAATATCTCAACGGCTTCAGCTTCGCGTTCTCATCGTTCACGCCGGTGCAATATATTCCGGCAACGGGCAAGGTGATGTTCGCAAAGACCGCCACGGTGCGCGTGAACCTTGCTTCTTCAAAGTCAGACCACAGCGCGATGCTTTGGAAAACGAATGCCATCTCTAATAAAATCAACAAGTTGGCACAGAATCCGGAGATGATTGAGAGTTATCAGACACGCGGACGCGAAGTGACCGGCTACGACCTCCTCATCATAACTTCAAGTGAATATGCCGATGGTTATGCTGAATATCAGAATTACTACAATAGTATCGGTGTCCGTAACCAAATCGCTTTGGTATCAGACATTTACGCCTCGATGACAGGAATCGATAATCAGGATAAAATCAGAAACTACATCATTCAGGAATACCAGAACAACGGCATCATGATGGTTGTTCTCGGTGGCGATGTCAACATCGTGCCGTTCCGCGGATTCTACTGCGATGTGCTTTCGGGCGGCGAACACATGACCGACAACGGTATCCCCGCCGACCTTTATTATTCAGGCCTTGACGGGACATGGAACGATAACGGCAACAACCGCTGGGGCGAGGAAGGCGAAGACGACCTTCTCCCTGAAGTCGGCATCAGCCGCATGTCGTTCAAGAACTCAACGGAGCTTGCCAACATGGTCAACAAGACTTTGAAGTATCAGCAGGAACCAGTTCTCGGCGAGTTCCACAAAGTCATCTTGGCGGGCGAGCATCTTTATGATAACCCTGAATCGAACGGCTCGGATTACCTTGAACTCCTTATCGGGACACATGATGACAATGGCTACACAACGACTTGTTATCCAGAAGATTACGATTTTACAAAGATGTATGAAGAGGAAGGCACATGGAGTGCTTCTGGTTTGAGACAGGCTATCAACGCCGGCACGAGCTACGTGCATCACGACGGTCACGCCAACTCGAGTTACGTCGCCGGTTGGTACAGCGTCTCGAACGGTGACTTCTCCGGTGCCAACGGCGTTGACCATAACTACACGTTTTTCCATTCGCAGGGCTGCGACTGCGGCGCTTTCGACGAGTCGTGCATCCTTGAAAAGATGGTGACAATCAGCAATTTCGCCGTCGCCGTCATCGGCAACTCACGTTACGGATGGTTCAACGAAGGACAGACCGAAGGCCCAGGCGCACACCTCGAGAGAGAGATGACCGACGCGCAGTTCAACGACCGCATCCATTTCCTCAGCTGCGCACAGGCCGACGGCAAATGCGAGACCGCCCCTTGGGTCACGGCTCCGGGACAATGGGAGGAAGGCGCATTGAGATGGAACTTCTACGACATGAACGTCCTCGGTGACGGTGCCGTCAGCGTGTGGACCGACGAGCCGATGGAGGCTGAAGTATCATGCCCCGCACAGATCGTACTCGGAACACAGTCGTTTGAAGTCGAAATCGCCGACGCCAACGGCAATCCCGCAAAGAACTTCCGCTGCCTCGTTTATATGGACGGCGAGGTCATCGCGATGGGAACGACAGATGAAAACGGTGTCGCCGAGATAGCTTTTGAAGGCGGCCTCACCGCTGTCGGTGAGATGACGATGAAGGTCATGGGAATGAATGCATGGCCGCAGACTGTCGAGATGACCGCTGTGCCGAGCGACACACCTTATATAGTATATGACAGCTATGAACTCGCCAACGGCGCGAGCCAGATTGACTTCGCGACGACAAACGCTTTCAATATGGTCGTCAAAAACGTCGGCAGCGTCGGCGCAGACGGCATCACGGCAACGCTCTCGTGCGAAAGCGAATACGTCACGATAAACGAGGCAACGGCGACACTCGGAAACATAGCCGGGAACCAAAGCGTCACCATCGAAAACGCATTCGGATTCACCGTCAGCGATGATGTCCCTGACAACACTTCGGCCCGCTTCAACCTTGTCTGCACCAACGGCAGCGAGACATGGGAGAGCCATTTCAACACGAGGATTTATGCCCCTGATTTTCAGGTTGTAAGCATCGAGCTTGAAGGCGAAAACGGCAATGCTGTCAACCCTGGCGAGAGTGCGACATTGCATTTCACAATGAAAAACAACGGCGGCGCAGCTGCCCCGTCGGCGGTCTTCGCCGTGTTCAACTCACATCCTGAAATCATCGCTGAACATGGCGAATGGTATCTTGACGAGATCGCGGCTGGCGAGGAATATACAATTGACTACGCATTCACCTTGAGTGGAGACGCTCAGACCGGCGTTCAGTATGAACTGTTCTTCGCTTCATATTACGGAAATTACGTGCTTGATGAATCGTATTATCTCTCTGTAGGCACTTCGATGGAAGACTTCGAGACCGGCGACTTCAGCTCGTTCGAGTGGCATCACGGCACCGTCGTGACAGCATGGGAAGTGGTGACGGAAAATCCTTACGAAGGAATGTATTGCGCAAAGTCTTCAATGATAGACGATTACGGCACGACATCGCTTTACATCTCCGTGACGGTGGCCCAAGAAGCCCCGGTGAGTTTCTATTACAAGGTGTCGTCTGAAGCAGATTACGACAAGCTGCATTTCTACATCGATGGCAGCGAGAAGGGCAACTGGTCGGGCGAGGTGGCATGGACACAGGCTTCATACACCATTCCCGCCGGAACCCACACACTCAAGTGGGAATACACCAAGGACGTGTATTCGACAAGCGGCAGCGACTGCGCATGGATTGACAACGTTGTGTTCCCGCCGACGACAGTTATCACAGATGTCGAGACAGTCACCGAGCAGAACGTGAACGTCTATCCGAACCCTGCGACAGATGTCATCAACATTGAAATTGGTGAGAATGAATCAGACATCGTGATTTACAACAGCCTCGGCCAGATGGTCAGACACCTTGCCGGAATGTCGGGGACGGTTCAGGTGAACATCTCCGATCTGAACGCCGGAATGTATTTCATCAGTGCAGGAAACAAGGTGGAAAAGATGGTGAAGAGATAAGAGAGGAGCGTCAAGAGAGGCTTGCACGCTGCCCGCAGGGCAGTACAACGCGGTCGCACGAAGCCGCAGACCACAAAAAGCAACAAAATGAGATAAAAAAGACGTAGCTACGTCCGATTTCT
>JAUNNU010000203.1 GCA_030537295.1 Bacteroidia bacterium | reverse complement strand
CCTGAAACTCCTCAAACTCCTAACCACCTCAAACTCCTTAAATGCGACTTGGGACCGACTTGCGTCAAGCCCCAAATCAAAAACAAAGTATGTGTGGTATATGGTATGTTTAAAAATTACTCTATTTTATCTCGGGTTGTCGTAGTAATCCTTGGCTTTGTCGCCGTAAGAATTCGGGTTCACCACGCCGTCAACGTTATAATCGTAGTATGTGCCGTAGGTCCTGAAGTATATCTCGTTGGTCCATCTGAAGTTGCTCACTTCTCCGACTGCGTCAGAATGTATCAGCTGGAAGTCGTTGGTGGCGAGGTCTTTTGTCATGAAGACGAACTTCTTGTTGCGTTGGGAACCGAGGACATAATAGTGCCATATTTCGTATGGATAAGCACCCGGCTCGTTGTATTGCTGGACGATTCTGTCAGGTGCGCCGTACTTCAGGAAGATGACACCTCTGTCGGTGCGGCTTCCTGCATTGTTGACGGATTTGAATGATGCATCGCATCTGCGGACCTGTGCGAGATATTGCAGCCATGCCTTTTCCGGGTCAATTGAATTCCTGCTCGACCAGAATGTATATAGATACTGCTGCATGGTCTTCACGTCGCCGGTTTTGATAAGCTCTTCCGCATATTCCCTCTCAACCTGCGTTGACAATGGATAGCAACTGACGATGTATCTTCTGAGGCTGTCGATGCTTGTGATTTTCCCGCTGAAGATGAAATCCGTGTTGATTGCCTGCAATGCCTGTGGGTCAACATGGTAGTTTGGGTTGCTTCTCTGGAAGAAAAACCTGTTCAGTCCGATGATGTCGTTGTTTCTGTCGCGTGCTTCGAGGACGAGGTAGTAGTTGCCCGAAGGGAGACCGCTTATGTCCATCGTTCCGAGAACAACTTCTGTGTCTTTGGCATTCATCCTCTTGGTTATGAAGAAGTTAGAGAGCTTTGTGCTGTTTTCGAAGGCGCAGATGTAGGTGTTGAGAAGGTATTTCCCTTCGGCACCAAGCTGTTTCTTCGTGTTGTAAATCTCACAATAGTATGAGAGTTTGTTGGCTGTTTCAGGATAATAAGGTATCATCATCGGGACGACATCGAAGCCGCTTTTTGTGCATGACGACTCTGTCTCCGCCTTCGCGAAGCTCTCAAGTCCTATGATGCTTGAAAAACAAATCTTTTCGGGGAAATCGACGACAACTTGGTCTTCTATCTTTAACGGGTTTGGGGCTTTGTTATTCTCGTCTTCAAGTGTCACCTCGAGAGTGTATGTGCCGTTGGCGAGCTGGTAACGCTGCATGTCCATGAAATAGCCCGAAATCGCTGTTGTGTCTGTCACCGCCGGGCTGTTGAGCGTGTATTTGCCGTAATTCTTTATTGATTCGTCCTGCTTGAAAAGCACCGTGATGTTGACTGTGGCGTTGTATTGACCATCAGCGTTCTTTGTATAAACCAAACTTCCTCTTTCAAACGTGATGTACGTTTCTATATAAGGTGATGCGTTCTCGCCCGTCACGTTGAAAGTCGCGTATGATATGTATGAGTTGAGTGTCTTTGCAGACTGTGCTTTTGCGCTGAATGCCATCAAGGCGGTCAAGCAGATAAACATCAATTTTTTCATCATTCAAATTTTTGTTGTTTCGGCTGCAAAAGTACAACACCAACAAAATTTTGTCAAGTGTTTTGACGCTGTATTTTGTTGAAAAATGTCGCAAGAATCCTTGTAACTAATTGAAACAATGTGATTTATGACGATGCGAAATTAGTATTTTAATGAACGTAAATAGTTAGGTAAATAATGTTCGAGAGCCTCTTCTGTGCCTAAAACCGACCTGATATGCTTGTTTCTTTTGTTGGTTGAGGTGTATGCAAGCTGTAAAAGAACAGCGATTTCCTGGCATGAGAATCCCATCGTTCCGAGAATTATGTATTTGATGTCGTTTGTCGTCAGCTCCGGATGTGTTTCAATCAGCGTGTGGACGAGGTTAGGGAAGCACTCGTTGAACTTTTTTGTGAGTGTGATGAGTTTCACTTTCGACAAAGCGAGGCGTGGATAGTCGCCAACGGTCTTTGTCATGATGGTCTTGCCTTCAAGCGAGTTTTTTATTTCCTTGAAGATGGCGGTTTCTGAAAAAATTTTGTAATCGTCATCGAAGGAATGTGTCGGGATGTTATTGCCCGCATCTTCAAGTTTTTTTGATATGTCGTTGATAATCTTTTCTTTATCATCAATTATTTTTTCAATATTCTGAATTACTATATGTGATTCTTTGTTTTTCTTTTTCGAAATGAAATATGCCGAAGCGACACCTATTAATAAAATGACGGAGGCGACGAGCAATATCCAGCCTATTTTGTTGAGACGGCCTGTTCTGTTGTCTTTTCTGGAGGCATCTTCGATATATTA
>JAUNNU010000202.1 GCA_030537295.1 Bacteroidia bacterium | reverse complement strand
TGTCATATTTTAAGATTATTTGACATATCTTTGCGGCATAATTTCAAAAAAATTACGCTATGAAAAAAGTATGTATTATTCTGATGATGGCATTTGCGATGACGGCGAACGCAGCACAGATTTCCGGTCCGATTGACATAAGGGCTGTTGCCAACATAGAACAGCCAAAATCCGACATCCCAGTCTCCGCCTCCATCGACGGCCACGCGCTCACCATTTATATCAACGAGAACGTGGGCATAGCGCACATCGTGGTCACAAATAGGAACGGTGTCTATATCGACAGCAACAACCTATTCCACACGCCCGACATGGCGACGCTGCTCAATGTAATTTTGCCATCGTAATTCCAAAAAACTTTAGGGTTTAACGAAGCGTTTTTTGTGGTTTTAGGCAAAACCTCATTGACACAATAACTTTGCAATGTAATTCAATACAATGTTTAACAACTAAAAATTCAAAAAAATGAAAAAGATTTTATTCATCACACTCGCGGTCGTCATTTCGATGGCCGCAAACGCACAGAATCAGGTATGGACCGACATTGTCACCGCTCAGCCTTCCGGCTATGCGGTCGATGCCAACGGCGATGTCGAAATCTCGTCGGCCGAGGGCCTCGCCTGGCTCATCTCCGTGGTTAACGGTCTGAACGGCTGCGAGCCTTACGACTTCGACGGACATGCCGTTTCTCTGGTCAGCGACGTTGACCTCGGCGGCAACGAGTGGGTTCCCGTAGGCGACGCCGTGGCAAGCCCGCGACTCCCGTTCAAGGGTGTCTTCGACGGCAACAGACATGTCATCAGCAACTTGAATATCTACGACCATTCTTTTTCAAAGCAGTACCTCGGCCTCTTCGGATATGTCAGCGGTGCCGAGATACACGACGTGGCACTTGACGGCGGCAACGTATATGGCGGCTCGTATTGCGGCGGCGTCGCCGGATGGGGTGACGACGGATCGATCATCGACAACTGCCACATAAACATGACTGTCGGCTCCGACTTCTACCCAGGCGGGGTGGTGGGCCGCAACCGCAACTCGACAGTGAGGAACTGCTGTTATGTCGATGACGATTTCATGGCATGGGACACTTATTCTGGCGGCATCGCCGGCATCAACGAATCCGACGGGGGGAATGCCGTCGTGGAGAACTGCTATTTCGACTCGAAGTCCGAGTATACGCTCAACACGCGTTACTTCGGCGGGATTGTCGGACACAACAGCGTCATCGGCACAGAAGGGAACGCCATCGTCAGGAACTGCTATGCGAGACTTGTGGAACATATCGGCAACGAAGGCGCCATCGTCGGCCAAAATGACGGCGGCGAAGTTTCAAACTGCTATTACAACAGCGGTTACGACATCCCGGTGATTGGCAACGGTGACATGACATCTGTTGACTGCTCGCGGTTTTTCATCAATGAGAACGTGGGCGCGGTGCTTCAGACTCCTGTCTCGATAGGTGAAAATGTCATCGACAACCTGCTTGACGCATTGAATGCGTGGGTGTCGGTGCAGACTTCGCCAACGCTGTACAACGAATGGTGCGAGTCGTCAGAATTGCTACCTTTCTTCTGCTACTTGATCTTTGCTGATGTGGACGAGTCGTATGTCTCTGAAAACGCAGTGAACGTCTATCCGAACCCGGCTTCAGGCAGCATAAGCGTCAGTGTCAATTCCGGCGCGGAAATCGGGAGCGTCAGCCTCCACGACGTCTCCGGCCGCCTCGTTAAGGCTCAACAGTCCGGCTTCGGGAGCATCGACATCAGCGGCCTCGCGACGGGAATGTACGTGATGAAGGTCACGCTCGACGACGGGAAGGTGTTCGAGGAGAAGATAGTGAAGGAATAATTTTTTATGTGATTTTCAGTCTCCGTCTGGAAAAATATCATTATTTTTGCGGCTCGGATGAAATGGTTATCAAATGATGTCGCCTCGCGGCGGTCGTTTGGTGGCCATTTTTTCGTAAATGGTTAAAAATCATCATTATGGAGAAGGAGACAATTATTTTTCAGACAAACGACTCCAAGAAAATCGAGGTCGTTTTTGAAGACGGGACGGTCTGGCTGACGCAGGCGCAGATGGTAGTTTTGTTTGATTCAAGCAAGTCAAACATCAGCGGTCACATTAAAAACACATTTGAAAACAGCGGGGTTGACAAGGCTCGAACTGTTCGGAAATTCCGAACAGTTCAGCAGGAAGGCGACAGAAAAATCGAAAGATCCATCGATTATTTTAACCTCGAAATTATTATTTCCGTCGGAAACCGAGTGAAATCTTCGAGCATAAACCAGTTCAAAATCTGGGCCGAAGACGTGATAAAAGCACGCACCACAAGCCTGATGATCCCAGACAACTCAATCAGAAATCTCATTAAAATCATTAGGAATCAACAGGTTATGCTCG
>JAUNNU010000201.1 GCA_030537295.1 Bacteroidia bacterium | reverse complement strand
AAAAGTTTTAAAAAAACCTTATGCATCTTATGCAACCTTTGCAAATCCTGTTCATAGATACTTCTCGATGTGTTTTCTCCTTGCATAAGATAGTGCATAGGAAGGGGATGTCCGTTTCATCTTATGCACTCCAAAACACCCATTCCACCAAGGTGATTAGTGAAGTCAATGCGGTGATTTACAAAACGATGACTACGGTTTCGCCGTTTTCAAGTGCATCTTGACATTTCCATCAAATTTTAATTTTCCAAAAGCCTTATTTCTCCATTTATAGCAAATCGTTTTTGCAAAAACCGCATTTCTTACACACTAAATCGAAAACCATGCACACCGTTTCTGAAACCTTGCACACCGTTTTCCAGCAAAAAAGGACGAAAACGACGCCGTTTCCAAAACTTTCGAAATTATTTCCAACGTTTTCGAACGGAGAACGAACGTTTTCGAAAATCCGTAAAATCAAGCTTTTTCAACAACACAACAAGCCATTCCACAAAAGTCAACAACCAACATAACGGCATCAACAACCATTTTAACGGCAGACTCAACCGCTATAACGGTAGTAACAAACAAATCCGCTAAGTTTGACGCTGCAGATTCATTGTTTAACTTCCTCACGCGGAAGTTAAACTCTACCACGCGGAAGTTAAACTCCGCGGATTCATTGTTTAACTCCGTCAAATCCTTTCGCACAAATCCCAACATCCATTGTCCATTCTACAGCCTCGATTGCACAGACGGAGTTGATTTGCAAAAGAATCAGGAAACAAAATAATCACATATCTATGCTATTTATAGATGTAAGGCCTTATTTTCTCTGCCCACCTATCATAACTTTGAGGAAATAGATGAACACCATCCCTTGTTAAATCTTTTGGTAACTCATCATCTTCATTGGCATAAAGCGAATATAAATCAATAAATGTGCATTCATATTGCTCTGCCAATTGACTGACAATTGCATTAGCTTCTCTTACCTTCTTGTTGGGTGCATAGTTACCCATTTCATGGTTGCTTGGAAGCACGCTCTCAAGAAAAATCTCAATGTCGGGAATAGAGTCTTTAATAGATGTTATCAAATTTACGTATCTAGTTTTGTATTCGTCAAGGCTGATATGCACTAAATCGTTTGTTCCAGCCATGATAAAAACTTTCTTAGCATTTGACTTTTGAATCATAGGTACTCTTTTCAACATTCCCAGAATATTATCTCCTGAATAGCCAAGGTTGATAATTTTGATGTCTGGAAAATACGATTGAAAATCACTGCCTCTCGTGATAGAATTTCCGAAGAAGGCAACATCAAAGTCTGTATGTAGTTTATCTATAGTATTTGTCCAGCATGCTCTTGCCCAATAGTCGGAGCTGTATTTATCGTCTAAAGGAGAGCATATCCCTCGCCGTGCCAATGCTTGTTGAAACACGTGAGAATGACTTTCTCCGACATATATTACTCCAACGAGTAATATGTTAACTAACACAGATGCACAAAGAATAAGTTTAAATGTGCGGCTTAAATTCTTGAATACTTTCATTTTGGCGATTTTCGAGTGATTCAAACAAAGTTCGGACATAAGAAAAGTGGACTGCCTTCACCATGCTGACACTCGTAGGTATCGCCAAACACCCGTAAATACATGCACGGATTGACAGCCCACATATGTGGCTGTTCCGTGCCTCTATATTTACTTCTGTGAGATTGGCGATTTCAACGAGTGTTGAGGCACTGTTCACTTTTCAATATGTCTGCAACAAACCTTAACGGCAATTGCGCTGCAAAGATATGAAAAGTTGTGATAACTAGATACAACAATGCAAAAAACTTTCTAAACATTTTGACGATCTCACGAAAAAGAACTGGAAAATGTTTGGAGGTCATCGGAATAAACTCTACATTTGCCCTCGTGTAGAATAAACTAACTTAAGGTGGGTTATGAAAAGTAAATATTTGCTGGTGCTCGGGCTGCTGCTGGCTGTGAGCCTCGGGATGGGGGCGCAGGATATGGAGGAGGCGACAACAGAGAAATTTCGCTACTACGATGAGGGTCCGCTGACACTCGACGACTTCGTGAAGACGTACAGTACGGACAACCGGGGCAGCTATATGGAGTATGGCCTCATGATTGAGGCAGAAAAACTGCCGGTGCGCAACAGCACTCCCATCTTCCAGGACATTCCCCGTGCCTGCATGACTCCAGCCCGTTCGTGGATGCGCTACGACCAAGCGAACAGCGCCACGCTGAAGTACCAGCAGGTAGCCTTCGACATCGTGGAGAAGTATGCCCGCTTGATGAACCGCGAGATGAACGGCGGGGGTGGGATAGCCTCCACACGGATGTTCTTCAACCACTACTATACCAAGATGGAACGTGAGATGAAGGACTTCAAGGAGGCTTCGGCTGAAGGCAGCGACAC
>JAUNNU010000200.1 GCA_030537295.1 Bacteroidia bacterium | reverse complement strand
AAAGAGCCATAATGCAGGCATTGATTAAATCAACTGCAATATTCATAGTGTTTCTGACTTTTTCAGAAAATGCATCCAGTAAAACGCTCACTCTGAGCATGCTCGCTTTTTTTATGGTATAAGGAAGAGAAAGGAACACGCTCCATATCCAACAGAAGCGGCAGAACTCTTCGGCCCATTTAAGTGCCGGGATCCAGGGGATGTTTCTAATGACCACCTGAAGAAATTCCACCAACGTGATCAATACCAGCATGATCACGAGGAGAGTCTCTTCAAAATGTTCATCGATAAAATGAATCGTTTTTTTCATACAACTTGTGCCCCTCATCTTCCCGCAATGATATCGTTAAGCTCGTTTTTCATTGCCTCTATCGGTGCCTTTTTATCGGACCACAATTCAATCTGAGCAACGCCCTGATATAAACTCATTCCCAGGCCATTCAATATCCTGGCACCGGCTTCTTCGGCATTAAGTAGGAACTGCGTTTTGGCCGGGTTATAGCAGGCGTCAAAATAAAGCTTTGTTGCATCCATCTGTTCTTTCGGGTAAGGAGATTCGCCAGCCGTTTTTCCCATTCCCACACCGGAGGCATTGATGATGACAGCACATTCATCGGTTTTCGCAAAGTTGCCAAAATCAACAAACTCTGCTACAGGAGCAAAGTTATTATTGATATCATCAACAAGGTCTTCCGCCGATTTCTGATATAAATCCGTAATATATATTTTTTTAGCTCCATGATAGGCCAGTACAGAACAGATCGCCCGTCCGGCACCGCCGGCACCGATACAGAAGAAAGTATTCTCGGAGACTTTGATACCTGCTTCTTTTGTTATCGAAGTATAAAAGCCCACACCGTCTGTGTTATATCCCTTAAGTGCTCCTGATGCCTGTTTCACGATAGTATTGCAGGCTCCCATTTTCTCGCACAAGGGATCCGCTTCGTCTAAGTACTTCATTACTTCAACCTTGTTTGGTTTTGTTACCGCTGCGCCGGCGAAAGAAGGCATAAACCGGATGCCATCTATGATTTCTTTTAAGTGTTCACTGCCGGTTTCCGTATAAAAATAGGTCAAATTGATGTCCGCTGCCTGATACGCTGCATTCTGCATTCTGGCTGCAAAGCTCTGTTTCAACGGATCAACTATCAAAGTGATCATTTTTGTATTGATATCTATGTTCATAAGTTAAACCTGATTCCTTCTTCGGCAGCCACATAAGCTCCGTAAATTGTTTTTGTCGTATTATAAGCCAGGTTGAAATTGGCCTGAGGATCTTTATCATAAGCAACACATTCACAGAAATCCTGCATCTCGCCGGTATAACCGCGAATGATATCATCTACAACAAATGGCTTGTTCCATCCTTTTTTGGTTGGCAACATTTCTGATAAAGTCACATTTTCCAGACCATCTTCGTCTAGGAAATAGGTTTCCATCAGATCTGAAAGTGTAAGGTTACAGTTAATGGCCGCATCATTGCAATAAAGCTCTACATAATTTCTGCTTCCACCGAGGAGTGTATCGTTAGCCATAACCGTTGCCTTAGAGCCGTCAGTAAAGGTCAGACACACAGTGCAAAGGTCCTCTACATCATGAGGATGTGCCGCAATGTGTCGATGTTCATATTCTGTAAGCGTCGGTGTTATCCTGCCCATATCAGCCACAATACTCTGAATTCTGATATTTTCTCCCCTGGCTTTTGCTTCCTGTTCTTTAAGCCAAAGGATGGCTGTTAGGGGATGGCTCCCGACCCTCATTAGAGTACCTCCGCCGGTTTTTGCCCATTCTCCAGCCACCGGAGAACTGGAACCCTTAAGGCTTTCTTCGCCCTTCATAAAAAGGACTTTGCTCTTTTTGGCGCTGATTATTTCAGCTGCCCGCTGAATGGCCGGAGCATAGACAAAGTTCTCTGCATACATAAACCTGCCGTCTGATTGTTCAATGATGTCTTTCAGTTCCTCAAGGTCCTGCATGAGTTTTTCATACATCTTCCGTTTGGACACGGTATTGCCAATCGGTAACTGATCCTCTGCAATGCCGCAGTACCCTGCAAGGGGCTTTTCACAAACGACATTCTTGCCAGCCTTAAGTGCAACCTTGACCTGATCCAGGTGAGCATAAGGAGGCGTGCAGATATCAATCAGATTGATTTCGGGGTCATTGAGAAGCTCTTCAAAGCTGTATGTCAGATTTTCAAATCCAAAAGTTTCTTTGGCTTTTTCTAACTGTTCCGGCCGTCTTGCCATAATAGTTTTTAAGCGTAAATCAATACCGGTTACTCTTTGATAGCCACCCACATGAAGTTCAGCACCACGATTGGCTCCAACCATTCCGACAACAACCTGTTTCATTCCTGCCTCCTGTAAAAATAAACTGCCTCTTAAAAGAGGCTTATATCACAGATAAATATATTCGAT
>JAUNNU010000006.1 GCA_030537295.1 Bacteroidia bacterium | reverse complement strand
ATCAGCCCTTGTTTTTTTGCTCTAAAAAAGTTTTATCGGACACCAATAAAAAAAATTAAAATCATTTACAAAAAAACCGACGGGCCGATGGGATATAACTGGCAACAAACAAAATGAAAAAATTTTTATTGGTACTGGGATTAGTGTTTGTAAGCTTATTTATATACGCGATGTCTTCATCATCAAGCACTAATTCATCAAAAGCTGAATCAAGAACATATGAAATAAGAGGCAATTGTGAAACTTTACATCTTTATGATGGAGAAATAGTAACTGTTTCCATGACAGGTTCTCAAAATTGTGACTTAATCTTTAAACATAGTAATCTTGCTAATGATTACGCTTCAATCAAAGGTTTTACTTGGTTTCATGATGGTATTTCTTGGTTTAAGTTTTATGTAAATAGGAAAGAAATTAGCTTGGGTTTAGAAGATGGTGCCAATTATTTTGTAAAATTACCAAGATGTATTTATGTCGGAGGGCGTTCATGTACTTTAGTAGAAATATAAGATCATTTCCCCACATATATTTATAAGAAAATAGTAAAAGCGTGCCTTTCGCACGCTTTTTTTATATAATATTCACTTTTTTGTGAATATTCAAAACTCTTTTTTATCTTTGCATCGTTAAAAAAGATTTTGTATGCGGGGTATAAAAGATAAAGAACCTTTCATCCCCACTCACCCTGGTGAAGTGATTAAAGATGAAATAGAATATCGCGGCATTTCGCAACGTGCTTTGGCGATGCAGATTGGAGTGTCATATACTGTCATCTCCTAATTTTAGGTTGACTGTTTTTTGTCTTTGCTCCCTGTTTGTGTTGTCTCGGTTAGCCGTTTTCAGTTTTTATCGGACGATAATATAAAAAATAATTTTTAAAATATATCTTTTTATGAAACTAATTCGTTACCTTTGCAATCTGGAAACTACAACGCACTTATGGAACGAATTTTAATATATTCAACTGAATATCAAGCTTTTGAACAGAGTACGAATGAACGGGTACGCGAGAAATTGCACTACGCCTCTGTTATTTTAGAAACAATGCCACTCATATCAAGTCGATTCGTGAAAAAATTAGTCAACACTGATTTTTACGAATTACGAATAAAGGTTGACAATGAGATTCGGGTGATTTTGTTTTCAGCTGATAGTCCAAATATCAATTTGTCCAAAACCGTAGTATTCTTAAATGGTTTTATTAAGAAAGATACGAAAGATTACAAAAAGCAGATAGAAATAGCAACAAACATATTAAGGAGAGTATTATGAGAAACTTGAATGAAGAAGAGATTCAAAAATTGAGAAAATTTGATTTTTCGAAGGCGAAAGGTTTTGTCGAAGCAGAAGATGTTTTGTCGAAAGAGATTGGAGTGCAAGGGAGCGAGCGTCGCAATGAGTTCAATGCCAAAGCGCAAGCCTGGTATTACGGAGAAATTCTTCGCGACAGACGCAAATCACTTCAACTCACCCAACAGGATCTTGCAGAACGCATCGGCAAAGAACGCACATACATAAGCCGCATCGAGAAAGGCGAGACCGACATGCAGTTATCGTCCTTTCTACAAATTGCGGAAGCATTAAATCTGAAAATCCGATTGGAAGCTGTAATGGTGTAACAAATTGTTTTTCGACCGTTCACCTGACCCACGTCTGCGACCTGCCAAGCATTCCCGCCTTGTCGAGCGAGCCGCGCAACGTGATGGTGTTGTCTTTCTTGTTATATGAAATCTTCGCGTAATAAGTCTTCTGACTTTCCGGATCATACACGGTGCCACCCTTGAGAGTGCCTTTTTCGTCCTTCATGTCCTTGATAATCACAAGACCGACATACTGCGGGTCGAAAATCTCCTTGCCGTTTTCATAGACATGCGTCATCTTTCCGTAATAAAGACCGTTCGCCTCATCTTGATAGAAGAGGACAACACCTTTCGTCTCGCCCGTCTTGTCATCGACAGTGCGCCATTCACCGAGAATCTTGTCAACCTGTGCATTGGAAACCAATGCAATAAGCAATAACATTGCCGTAAATAATACCTTTTTCATTTTTTAAACTTTACAAACTTTCTGAACTTTATAAACTTTTCAGCAATTCTTCAATGACAACCGGAAAATAATCTTTTTCCAAAATATGAATCTTCGCTGCGACATCTTCGGCCGTGTCGGTTTCCGAAAGCTCCACCGATTTCTGGAAAATGATGTCGCCGCTGTCGTAACGTTCATTCACATAATGTATTGTGATGCCCGACTCTTTTTCGTGATGCGCCACGACAGCCTCGTGTACATGATGGCCGTAGAAGCCCTTTCCGCCGTATTTCGGCAACAACGCCGGATGAATGTTTATAATCTTCCCCGTAAAAGCATCAAGAAGATGCTGCGGGATGAGCCAAAGGAAGCCGGCAAGCACAATCAAATCGACATCAAGCGATTTTAGATATTCTGAAAATGCTTTATCTTGAAAATCAAACGTTTGCGAAACTTCATACTGACTTTGCAACTCAAAATCGTGGATTTTCGCCTTTGAATTAAGCATGACCAACGGAATACCAAGATTCTTCGCCCTGACATTGGCGAAAGCATCCTTGTTGTTGCTGACAACACAAACGATTTTCACCTCCGGATTCGGAGCGAAATATTCGGCGATCTGTTGTAAGTTGGTGCCGCTGCCCGATACAAATATTGCAAGTTTCTTCATTTTTACAAAATTAAATATTTAACTTATTCTATCTCACATCTTTCATCTCTACTCTCTTGATTTTCAATTCTTCCCTCGGATTCAGGTCAAAAAAGATGATATGTTCTCCTTTTGAAATCCGCGTTTCAAAATCCTTGTTTTCGATTTTCATCTCCGACTTTGAGATGAGCGAAAATCCTTTCACAACATCCGGATTATTGTTTTTCAAAACAACGTTCCCGTCATTATCATAGTGATATTCAACATTTTGAAGTTGTTCTTGATAAGACATGTACTTATCAATCGTGGTCGGGAGCATCATTTTCTCGTCACGAAGTTTTGCAATCCGTTCGAGAGCCTGATTGAAATCGGGTTTTGCGACAGCCCTTCCGTCTTCCATATCCCAAAAACCGCGGAATGTCTCGACCCACGCCGGATAAGTGTGCAGGATGAGAACCGAGCGGCTTTCGACGACTTTCATCAGCCTTTCCTTATTGAAATAATAATTCCACGAATCGCCAGGCTCCGTTGTGTATTCCGTTGACCAAAGCAGGAAATCCCGTTCATCTGGAAGTCGCATCACCCTCGGTTTCGGAAACGCATCACTAAAGAATGGATATGGCCTTTGTAAATGATTATCAAACAGATAGTTATCAAAAGGTTTCAGTTCTTCATACGCCGCATTCCAAGGATATTTCACGCCGTTTTCGCGCCAAAGATTACATATATAATGAGGTGATGACTTGTCAAGCCCGTCGCAGACGATATTCTCACGGTTATTTTCTGAAGAGTTGTTGTATCCGTGGTCAATCCATGAAGGCGAACCGAAGTTTTCTTTCATAAAAGCGAGAGCCTCCGAAAGATTTGAAACCGTCGTCGTATATTGTTCAGGAGTGTGCAGACAAATATCAAAACCTTTGTCTTTCAATTGTTTAAGAAAATCAAAGAACAAAGAATCTGTCGTTATTGTTGAATGAAGGTCTGGAAATTCGGAGTTTTTCACGACATTTCTTACGCTGTCGGGATTGCAGTAAAAAACGCTTTTTGTCACGGGAATGCCGTAATAAACGAAGCCGCCGACCGCACTGTCGGCGCAGCTGACATCTTCGCTTCCGAAACACACGGCGCGATGGGTGCGAATATCTGTCCAGTCAGCATGTTCGGTGAAAATAATCGAAGATTCAAAACCGTCCCAAACCGGCATAATCCTCGGTAAATCAACAGGTTGCGTTACACTTAAGACAAAAGACGCTTTGACGACATCGCCTTTTTTAACCTCGCGCATCGACTTGTCAACGAAATAGTCAGAAGTGTCGTCATCAAACGGGAAATGCACGAAAGGATGATCTTTCTCGTAATCCAAATTTAAAAAGACCGATCTGTTTCTCGCGTCAAGCTGTGTTGATGACAATTCATCGGGATGATAAAGATTCAATTGTTTCTCATTGATTTTCAAAGAGAAACCTTCTTGATCGAGATAATATTCACCTTCACGGAGTGAATCTTTCACGACTCGCATGTAATCATCGTAAACCTTAAATTCACCGTATCTGAAAGGCAGCATCATCGCGAGCCTTTCGATTTTTACATCTTTCTTGAATTCCGTTTCCAATTCAACCCTGACATCAGGGTTTTCTTTGAAAAACGTCATTTTCATTCTTGTCGATGAAAATTCATTCTCGTTTTCAAAAACAGTAAAGACCGAATCGTCAGTTTTTTCAAACGACTTCTTTTTCCATTCAGACGATTGATTTTCAACGTATTGACCATCACAATATCCTCGAAGCAACATCGTCAGAGGTCGTGTGAGAATGTTATTTTTCTCATCTGAAAGAACAACATTTTTTTCTTTTCTTGAAAAAAGAATTTTAAGATTGCCAACGCCATCAAGTTCCGGCAGATATTTCATCGAATAAGGATACTTCGGCAAATCCACCTTTGGCACGAATGACGGAAACTCAACAAAATCAACATTATACGTCAGGCTGTCGATTGACAAAATTTCCAAATTCGGATTATATGCGTAGCATTTTATAATTCCGTCTTCAAAAATATCGCAAGGAATCATGAGTTTTTTTGAGAAATCCGGCGCAATTGGAAATGACCGCCACAAGGTGGAAATCCCATCTTTTTGGGCGGTCATTACATACTTCGCTTTGGTGTTTTCGATGCAATCGGCATGGAAGCTCACGGAGAGTTCCATTGTTTTTCCGTGAAATGACGGAACATCTTCTATGGTGAATCCGCCGAGGTACATCTCCTGCGCCGCGGTTTTTCCGTGAGGAAACGCCATGACTATTGCAAGAAATGCAATTAACCTCGACAACTTCATCATAACATTTTCAGGGTTAATCTACATCAACATTGATGTAAGTGTTATCTTCGCTGAGTCCTGAGGTCTTATTCACGGAGACGCGAGAAAGTTCCTCTGACTCTCTGCTGTTTATATCGAGTCCGAGTCGGGCGTATGCCGGAACGTTCTCCATATTTTCCAATCCACGCTGTGTCTTGAAGCTCATTCCGAGGTCGATGAGACGTTTGCGGCGAAGTTCTTCCCTGAGATCGATCTGTTTCTTCTGTACAGGTTTCACCTCCACCGCCGTTGACGTTGATGCCATGTTTCTGACTGAAGGGACATCGATGTCATCGTCATCATTGACAAACGGGTTGTCATATCTTTTGATTGAAGGCGTTGCCGAATCCTGTGCGCGGCGCACTTCAGTTTGAGAATCGTTGCTGATTCTCCTCACGGTATAGCCGTTATTATCTTCTTCAACATCTTCTTTCTCTTCCTCAACAGGTTCAGTTTCAACATCATAAAGAGTATGTGTTGTCTTTGCCGTCTGCTGTTCGTCTTTTTTCACTTCAGGCTTTGGCTGTTCAGGCTCTTCATGTTTTTTGATGACACGGATCTGTTCTTCTTCCTTTTCCGCAGCTTCAGGTTGCGGCTTCGGCTCAGGTTTCCGTTCAGGTTCCTGTTTAGGTGTCGATTTCAGCACATTCTCGGCGCAGGTGTGAACGACAGGTTCTTCCTTGGCCTTCTCCATCTCGAAACCTGTGGCGATGAGAGTGACACGGATGCCGTCTTCAAGGGTCAGGTCTTCGCCGTTACCCCAGATAACCTCCGACACATTTCCGGTTGCATCTTGAACATATTCAATTATTTCCGTCACCTCATCGAGGGAGACTTCTTCATTTCCTGATGTGATATAGGCGAGGATGTTCTTTGCGCCTGTGATATCGGAGTCGTTGAGAAGCGGTGAGCTGACTGCCTCTTCGACGGCGCGCAAGGCTCTGTTTTCGCCGGCTGCGTAGCCGGAGCCCATGATGGCCTTGCCGCTTTCACGCATCACTTTGTTGACATCTTCAAAGTCAACGTTGACATAGCCGGTGACGGTGATGATTTCCGCAATGCCTTTGGCGGCTATCTTCAGCACATCGTCGGCTTTCTTGAACGCCTCGGTGAGTTTCATGTTGCCGTATTCCTCACGGAGTTTGTCGTTGCTGATGACAATCAAGGCATCGACGTTCTTACGGAGTTCGGCGATACCTTCCTCCGCCTGCTGCTGACGGCGTTTGCCTTCGAAGCTAAAAGGAAGTGTCACGATGCCTACTGTCAGGAGGCCGAGTTCGCGGGAAATCCTTGCCACGACAGGAGCAGCTCCGGTGCCGGTGCCGCCGCCCATACCTGCGGTGATGAACAACATCTTGGTGTCACCGCCAATGGCTTCACGGATTTTGTCTTCCGTCTCTTCAGCCGCCTTGCGACCCACTGCGGGAACGTTACCAGCTCCAAGGGAATGCTCGCCGATATGGAGCTTGTTCTCCACCGGACTCTTCTGCAACGCCTGGTCGTCAGTGTTACACAGAATGAAATCAACACCTGTGATACCATCGCTGAACATGTGCGTCACAGCGTTGCTGCCGCCACCGCCGACACCCATCACCTTGATAATGTTAGGCTTTGTATCTGGTTCATCAAATCTTACAATATCTGTCATATCTTTCCTGTTTTTTTATTATTCCTTGTCAATATCTTCATCTCTGAAAAGATTTTTCGAGAAACCGGTAATCAGTCTCTCCCTAAAATTGGAGAAGAACCTGCCACTCTTCTTATCTTTATCAACGGTTTCATCTTCAATCACTTCCGGTGACACCTCGACCTTTTTCTGGTCGTTACCGCTTGACGTATGTGTGTTCCTCTTCAGAGCCATCTCATAACGTCTGACACCTTCGATGACAAGGCCGACGCCTGTCGAATACATCGGGCTTGCCAATTCCTCCGATGTCTCGTTGGCAAGATATTCGTTAGGATAACCGATTCTCACGTCGAGTCCGGTCTTGAAGGCAGCGAGCTGCTGGATGTGTTTCATCATGGCGCCGCCACCTGTCAGCACAACGCCGGCGATAAGTTTATGTTGGCTATTAACTCTTTGTATCTCAACATTTACCAGGTCAAAAATCTCCTCGAGGCGGGCCTGTATGATACTCGCCAATGTCTTGAAAGAGATCTCTTTCGGGTCGCGTCCGCGGATTCCGGGGATTGAGACGACCTCGTCGTCACGGTTTTCGCTTGCCACCGCCGATCCGAACTTCACCTTGATCTCCTCTGCATGTTTCTTGATGATCGAGCAACCCTGTCTGATGTCTTCCGTGATGACATTGCCGCCGAACGGGATGACCGCCGTGTGGGAAATTATATCATCGTAGAAGATGGCGATGTCGGTCGTGCCGCCGCCGATATCGACGAGAGCCACACCTGCTTCTTTTTCATCGTCACCGAGGACAGCCTCCGCCGATGCTATTGGTTCAAGAATCATGTTTTCCATCTCCAAGCCGGCACGGTTGATACATGTCAGAATGTTTCTCGCCGCCGACACTTGTCCTATGATAACGTGGAAGTTAGCTTCGAGCTTGCTTCCGAGCATCCCTTTCGGATGACGGATTCCCGGCTCATCGTCAACGATATATTCCTGCGGGATGACATCGATAATCTCCTCGCCTGGCGTCATGCTCAACTTGAACACGTCCTGACGCAGCTTTTCGATTTCTGCATCGTTGATCTCAACATCAGAATTTTCGCGCATCAGAACGCCGCGGTGCTTGAGACTCTTGATGTGATGTCCGGCGATGCCGACATTCACGGTGCGAATCTCGACGTTCGACTGCTCGGACGCCTGACTGACAGCACGCTTGATGGCGTCAACCGTCTCGTCGATATTAAACACCATACCGCGTTTGACTCCCGTTGACTCGGTCTTGCCGTAGCCACGGATCACGATTTTTCCATTCTCAACCTTTTCGCCCACAAAACAGGCAATTTTCGTAGTGCCAATGTCAAGGCCTACTATATACGCAGGATTACTCATTTTACTGTATTTTTAGTGCATACAACTTGATTTTCAAAATTAAAATTGATCTTGCAATAATTGCCGAGGTCAGGATTACCTTGCATCTGCTCAAAAAAGCACTGAAGGTTGTGCAGTTTCAGATCCGTATTTTCGCCATCACCAAGGATGACATCCAAATCCACATTGTTCATTGCCAATTCATAATTCTTGTTCTTCGCAAGATAGACCTGCTTGACGCAACAATTTGTATATGAATTATTTAAGACACTCATCATAACCGAGAAAAATTCCGGCAGATCGGTATCCTTGTATTTTTCATCATAAATGCTCGACGATGTCTTTGTCACAGCAGGGAAGTCAGCGTAGCCGCTTCCAATTATCAGATGCGGAACATATTGATTGTTAATCGGATAGATATTTCCATCCGCATCAAGATAAACTGACTTGCCAAGTTTGTTATAGATGCGCATAACCGGCTGACATTCAACGATATTCACCACCAAAATCTCGTCAAGAGAAATATTTGCCTCAGTAAAAGTCGCCCACGGGATTGTATTCAGATAGTTCCTCACCGAATCGACAGGAATCATTGTGACATCGGTGTTATTTATCGTGTCGCAGATGTTCACGATGTCGTGATAGACTTCACTATAGCTGATGAAACCCGTCTCATTCTCGCGGTCAAGCGTCAGCATCACGTCCTTGAGCGGATGCTCGATATGCTCCTTGTGAGTGAACACCCAACCGGTTACAATCGCGCCGACCGTCAAGACCCAGACTGATATTTTAAGGAATTTCTTCATAACTAAACATCATTTTTAGTGAACAAATTTTCAAAAACAGGCACGAAACGGTCGATATCTCCTGCGCCCATTGTCATAATCAATTCAGGGTCAATGTCTTTCACTGTTGAAACAAGATTGTCCTTTGTGCAGAGCATCTTGTCTCTTGAAGTGATTTTCTCAAAAAGCGCGGACGAAGTGACACCTTCTATCGGAAGTTCCCTCGCCGGATAGATGTCGAGCAGAATCACTCGGTCGGCGATTGACAGGCTCTCCGCAAAACCGTCCATGAAGTCACGCGTTCTGGTGAAGAGATGAGGCTGGAATACGACTGTCAACTCTTTGTCAGGAAACACTTTACGTGCCGCTGTCAAAGCAGCTTTTATCTCTTCGGGATGATGTGCGTAGTCATCGACATAGACGTGTTTTTCATCTCTGACGCGGATGTCGAAACGACGCTGCACGCCTTTGAAAGTCAGCAACGCCTCTTTTATTGTCGCAACGTCAACGCCCGAAAAAGCGCATATCATAACAGCCGCGAGTGCGTTCTGAACGTTATGATTCCCGTAAAGCGGCATCACAAACTTCTCGCCGTGAAGATTAAACACGTCATCGTCGGAAGTCTTGATTTCAAACTCAGTCAAACCATTGACAATCTGAATATTACGAGCCACGACATTGGCGTTTTCCAAGCCGTACGTAAGATGTTTTTTCGTCGTCTTTATCGGAAGGTTTTCATGATAAATGACAATTCCTTCGTCAGAATTCTTATCGACAAATTCATTAAAGCTTTCCGTAAGATGCTGATAATCACCGTAAATGTCAAGATGGTCGGCATCAATTGAGGTGACGATGCTTGCGAAAGGCGAAAGTTGCAGGAAGGAATGGTCGAACTCGTCGGCTTCCACCACGAGAAAGTCGTCGTCAGCGTCACCGATGACCACGTTGCTGTTGATATTACGCGAGATTCCGCCGATAAACGATGAGATTTTCCTGCCCGCCGTCATCATGATATGCGTCACCAAAGCGGTTGTCGTCGTTTTGCCGTGCGTCCCCGCCACAGCGAGTGTCTTGCACCGACGCGACAACATCCCCAAGACCTCGGCTCTTTTGACGATTTTCACATTTTGACTCCTTAAAACATTGAGTTCCTGAAGGTTAGCAGGAATTGCAGGTGTCATTACAACGAAATCAATATTTTCGGGAATCAACGAAGGATTGTCTGAATAATGTATTTTAATTCCTTCATTTTCAAGGTTTTGCGTCAACGGAGAACAGGTACGGTCGTAGCCAGCCACTTCAAAGCCTTGAGCCTTGAAATAGCGGGCGAGGGCACTCATTCCGATGCCGCCGATTCCCAGAAAATACACTATTCCACCGTTATTCATCATTTTTCCAACTATGAAATTCCCAAAACTTTATCTATCTCATTCACAATATCTTCAGCCGCGTTTGGTCGTGCAAATTTAGAAATATTTTCCGACATATCGGACATTTTTTCTTTGTTTTTAAGCAGGTCAAAAACTGCTGGCAGAAGCTCGGTTTCGGTCTTGTCATTTCTCACCATCACAGCTGCGTCAGCATCTACCAAACTCTGTGCGTTTTTCGTCTGATGGTCTTCGGCTGCTGTCGGAAGCGGCACAAAAACGACAGGTTTTTTCACAAGTGAAAGCTCGGAAATCGACATTGCGCCGGCTCTTGAAATCACGATGTCGGCGGCGGCGTAAGCGAGGTCCATCCGCTCGATGAACACCACCGTTTTCACTCTGTCAGAAAGATTTTGTGCTTCGACCTCCTTTGCAGCCTGTTCGATGTAAAACTTACCGGTCTGCCAAATCATCTGACAGTCATTATCTTTGAATTTATGCAATTGTGCGGAGATGCCTTTGTTGATTCCGAGTGCGCCTTGGCTTCCGCCGACGAGCAGGATTATCGGTTTCTGCGGGTCGAGGCCGAAGAAACGTGCGCCTTCCTCTTTGAGGTTTTCGACAGATACGATATTGTTTCTCAACGGGTTGCCGGTCAAGACGATTTTGTCTTTTGGGAACCATCTGTCCATGTTTTCATACGCAACGCAAATCTTGGCGGCTTTCGGCGCCACGATTTTGTTTGTGACACCAGGGAACGAATTCTGTTCTTGTATTATCACCGGTATTCCCATTGCCGTTGCCTTGCGCATGGTCGGTCCGCTGGCGAATCCGCCGACGCCGACGACGGCATCGGGTTTGAAACGTTTCAGAATTTTCCTTGCCTTGCAAAGACTGCTCATCAATTTGAAAGGGAAGCTGAGGTTGTCGAATGACAGCTCACGTTTGAAACCGCTAATCCACAGTCCTTCAATAGGATAACCAGCTTTAGGCACGCGTTCCATCTCCATCCTGCCTTTTGCCCCGACGAAAAGTATCTCGGCATCAGGATGACGTCTTTTGAATGCGTCCGCTATCGCAATGGCCGGGAAGATATGTCCTCCCGTGCCGCCGCCGCTAACTATCAGCCTCGGCGATTTCAAGTTCTGTTTCTCTTTCATTATTCTTGTATATATCTTTCGTTACACTTATTATTATCCCCAAAGATATTCCGGTGAACAGCAACGACGTCCCGCCCATGCTCACGAACGGCAACGGCTGTCCCGTCACAGGCAGCAATCCGACTGCGACACCCATGTTTATCATTGCCTGCATGACAAGGCTGAACGCCAAACCGATGGAGAGCAAGGCACCGAACGACTGCGGAGCTTTCCTTACGACACGCATTGCGCGGTACAGAAGTATCATGTAAATCAGAAGCACCGCGATGCCGCCGACAAGCCCGTACTCCTCAATGATTATCGCATAGATGAAGTCGGAATACGGATGAGGCAACACGTTACGCTGCGTGCTTTTTCCGGGTGACTTCCCGAAAACGCCGCCGCCGGCAATGGCGATCTCCGCCTGTTTCACCTGGAAATTAGCGTCGCTGTCAATCTCTTCTTCGTCAGAGAAAAACCTGTCAAACCTGTTCACCCATGTCGTGATTCTGTTATCAGCGTCAGGATTTGACTTTGAGATCATCAAGCCGACAGATATGAAAAGGCTGCCGGCAACGACAACGATTCCGAGAAATCCCAAGATGTATTTCATCTCCAGCCTGCTGATGAACATCATCACGAGGCAGACCACGAAAAGCATCGCCGCCGTCGAGAAGTTCTCCGGGAAAATAAGTCCGACGATGACAGTCACCGGAAGCATCACCTTCCAGGCCACAACCTTGAATGTGTTGAGTTTGTCGTGGTCGATGGTCAGCACGCGGGCGAGATAACCCACGAGCGCGATTTTCGCTAAGTCGCTGGTCTGAAACGTCAGGCCGCCGATGCCAATGACACGTGAAGCGTGATTCCAATTCTGTCCGAAGAAAAGCGTATAGGCAAGCAATGGTATTGAAATCCAACACAATAGCGTCAGAATCCACGAGAATTTCCTGTATTTGACGCACGAGGCGATGACCATGAAGACAAAGCCAAGCACCAATAAAATTGAGTGTTTCAACAGCACGAAAGCGTTACTGCCGTGATACCTGTTGTTTGCATACGACTCCGACGCGCTATAGACGGCGAGCATCGAAATCAACATGAGGAAAATCACCATGACCCAGATGACCTTGTCCCCCTGAACTAAGTTTTTGATTTTTTCTTTCATCTTCTTATTGTTTTTATTGATTATCAATTATTTCTTGCAAGTTTTACAAATTCGGAAGCGAGAACGTCATCGTTCATCTCGACAGACTTCGCAGCCGGTGAGAATATGACATTCTGGCCGGAGACCGTCATGGTCTCGATGATTTTCATCGCTTCTTCCATGCTTTCGGCATTTCTGACGCCGCCGCGCACCACGCCGCCGAACGACCTGTTGACATTTTCATAATCACCGCCGATGCATACAATCGCCACCACGCACTGGCGCACGACAGGGATAAGCTCGTCATAATCTTCACAGCCGCCGATGGTCAGCCAGATTGTCGGAGCCGTGGTCTCGCTCAAAGTGAAATATGTGGCGGTGATGCTCCTCGCGCCCGAATCGTCAATGAAACTCACGCCGTTTCTCGTTTCGACGACCTCATTTCTGTGTTTGATATGTTCACAGTCAACGAAGCAGTTACGCACATTCGCCTTGCGAGCCTGAAAAATGTTGCTGCTGATTGTCGCAGCTGTTGTAAAAGTCTCTGTTCTTCTACCCTGTTTTGCAAGTTGTTCTAAAGTCATTTTTTTAAATTTTAAATATTGTTTTTATAATTATCTGATTTTCAATGTTAAAATAGCGACAGCGACGAGAATTATCGTCACAATCCAGAATCTGACCGTTATTTTCATTTCATGAAGAAGGTCGCCTTTGCCTTTATAAATCACACTGCTTGTAGGATCCAATTTCAAGACCTGATCCATTGAAGTGCGGAAATGGTCGTGGATAGGTGTACGTTTCCAGATGCGGCGATGCACGCCTTTGCGTTTCCCAGATACATAAAACATCCGCTGCCCGATGACCGACACACTTTCGAGGAGGAAGATGCCGCACATCAACGGAAGCAGCAACTCCTTATGGATGATTATCGCCGAGACAGCGATGATGCCGCCGATGGTAAGGCTTCCGGTGTCGCCCATGAACACCTGAGCCGGGAACGAGTTATACCAAAGGAAACCTATCAAAGCCCCGATGAACGCCGCAAGGAAAATCACAACCTCCTCACTGCCAGGGATATACATGATATTCAAATATCCGGAAAGCATGGCGTTACTCGAAAGATACGCCAAGATTCCGATGCCCAATCCGATAATCGCAGAGTTTCCGGCCGCCATACCGTCCATGCCGTCGTTGAGATTCGATCCGTTGGAGACAGCCGCCACCACGAAAACTGTCAACGCCACAAAGAAAATCCAACCGGCGTAGTATTTGTAAGGCTCGCCTAAAAAACCGAAAAGGTCGGCGTAGTTCAAGTTGTTGTTCTTCAAAAACGGAATCGTCGTCCTCGTTGACTTCACATCCGGCGACTTGACCACGATTTCCTTGTTATCTTCAATTTTCCTCTCAACACTTTCATTCATAACGACTTGCGGACTGAAACGAAGCGTAAGTCCGACAATGAGTCCGAGTGCGATCTGACCGAAAATCTTGTACCAGCCCTTGATGCCGTCCTTGTTTTTCTTGACCGTCTTGATGTAGTCGTCGGCGAAGCCTATTCCACCAAGAATTACGGTCGTGGCGAGCATCAGAATCATATAGACGTTATGCAGTTTCCCGATGAGGAGACATGGAATCAATATCGAGGCGATGATCACGATTCCGCCCATCGTCGGGACGCCCTTCTTTCCGACGTTGAACGGGTCAATCTTCGCATCACGCTGGGTTTCAGAGATGTCATGCTTTTTCATGTATTTGATGAAAACCTTTCCGAGCCATATCGACACGACGAGTGCGATGATTATGGCGACGATGGCGCGGAAAGTGACGTAATTAAACATTCCGGCACCCGGGAAATTCAACTTTTCATCAAGAAAATCAAAGAGATAGTACAACATTTTCCGTCCTCCTTATTTTTCGTTAAAAGCATTTTCAAGTTCTTCTTTGTCATCAAAATGGTGTTTCACGCCTTTCACATCCTGATAGTTTTCGTGGCCTTTTCCGGCTACGAGGATGATGTCGCCTTTTTTGGCGAGGGCGGCGGCGGTGCGTATGGCCTCGCGGCGGTCGGTGATGCACAGCACCTTATTGTAAAACGCGCCGTTCACGCCGGCTTTCATCTGCGCGATGATGTCTTCCGGATTCTCGAAACGCGGGTTGTCGCTTGTGATGATAAGCCTGTCGGACCTTGTCACGGCGGCGTCGGCCATCTCCGGGCGTTTTGCCGCATCGCGGTTTCCACCGGCACCGGCGACAGTTATAAGTGTCTCATTATGAGTGCGAATCTCATTTATCGTGTCAAGAACGTTCTTCAGAGCATCTGGGGTGTGAGCGTAATCGACGATGCCGATGACACCGGATTTCGAATACACCATCTGAAAACGCCCCGCCGCGCTGTGCAGCTTGCTGACTCCGCACAGCAGCTCGTCTTCCTTCATCCCGAGCAGCGATGCAGCACCGTAAATCGCAAGGATGTTCGACGCGTTAAACCGTCCGACAAGAAGCGTGAACAGCTCTTTCCCGTTGATTCTCAACTTCATTCCGTCGAAACAACTTTCAAGGACGACAGCCTTGAAGTCGGCGTCGTGCAGCAACGAATACGTCTTCTTCCTCGCTTTCGTGTTCTGAAGCATCACCATCCCGTTCCTGTCATCAAGATTGGTGAGAGCGAAAGCCGTTGCCGGGAGGTTATCGAAGAATTTCTTCTTGGCGTCGCGGTAAGCGGCGACGGTCTTGTGATAGTCAAGATGGTCGTGAGTGAGATTCGTAAATATCCCGCCCTCGAACGCAAGTCCGGCGATTCTGTCCTGGTCAACGGAATGCGAGCTGACTTCCATGAAGGCATATTCGCATCCGACATCGACCATCTTTGAAAGCAACTCATTGAGTTCCAGCTGGTCGCCGGTTGTATGTGTTGACGGTATGACTTTCCCGTCGATGATGTTTTCTATTGTGGAAAGAAGTCCGCAAGCGTATCCCGCCTCCGTAAAGAGTCTGTAAAGCAACGTCGCGATGGTCGTCTTTCCGTTAGTTCCTGTGACGCCGACGAGACGCAGCTTTGAAGAAGGATTCCCGAAATATTCAGAGGCGGCGTATCCGAGGGCCTTGGCGCTGTTCTCGACCACGACGTATGTAACGTCAGCGTCAAACGACACCGGAAGCTGTTCACACACAATTGTCTTTGCGCCGTTCTCAATCGCCTTGGCGATATAGTCGTGGCCGTCAACCTGGGTGCCGCAGACGGCAAAGAACATGCTGTCTTTAACACATTTCCTCGAATCAAAAGCGAGCATGGTGACTTCACGGTCAGCCGTCCCGACCGTCTTCACGACATTGCAATTTCTCAATATTTCGTTTATCTTCATCTTAAAAATTATTTCAAAACAAACGTTATCGTCTTACCTTTTTCCAGATTTGTTCCTGCCTCCACCGACTGTTTCTCAACTATTCCGCAGCCGTTGAAATCGGCTTTCCATCCCATCTTTTCGATGAGATATACGGCGTCTGTCACGTTCATGCCGGTCAGTTCCGGAACGCTATTCTGTTCATTCTCAACATTTTCGATTACAACTCCGCCGTTGTTAGAATGTTTCACCTTCACCCATTCAGAGCCGAGTTCGCTGTCAACCATACGCACTCCAGCCATCTGGCAATAGTTGTTCACATCGTCATAATAAACCTGTGACGCCTTGGTGTATTTGTCGCAGTTGGCATCGAAGCTGCACGTCTCGTCGGTGATGCCGAGTTCGGTGGCATATACTTTCTCGGATATTTCCTTGAATACAGGCGCTGACACCGACGCGCCGTAATATTTTCCCGCCGAAGGGTTGCAAATCACGACGATGCATGTGTATTTCGGGTTGTCGGCCGGGAAATATCCGACGAACGAGGCGGTATAGTCTTTCTTGTTATAGCCCTTCTTTCCGCCTGAGATCTGTGCGGTTCCGGTCTTTCCCGCCACCGGGAAGGAGCAGTCGTTCATCACCTTCGCCGTTCCGTTCTCCACCACACCGCGCAGCAATGTCTGCAACGTCTTGACTGTCCGCTCCGAAGCGATGTGCTCGTTGATGACAACGGGGTCGAATTTCCTCACGACTTCGTTGCCGCGACGTATCTCCTTCACGAACTGAGGCTTCATCATCCTGCCGTTGTTGGCGATGGCGTTGTAATATGTAAGAAGCGTTATCGGTGTCACTGTCAATTCATAACCTATTGACATCCAGGGCAAAGAAACCTTCGACCAATATTTGCTGTCGGTGCCCTTGATATACGGTTTCCCCTCGCCTTTCAGATCGAGGTTCAGCGGCTCATTGATTTTCGTCTTCCTGATCTGGTCGATGAACGCCTGCGGATTGCTGCCGAACGCCTCAGTTGCAAGAAGACCGAACGCAATGTTCGACGACTCCCAGAAAGCCTGTTTGACGGTCGGCTTGCCGTTGGCGACGACATGCGAGTCGGTCATGAAGCGGTTATGGAACTTCATCCTCGCCGCCGTCCCGAGGTCCAGCACCCTGTTTATGTCAAAATCCGGGTCGTTCTCCAGCAACGCCGTCATGGTGATTGCCTTGAAAGTGGAGCCGGGCTCGACGTTCTCGGCGATGGCGAAATTATACGATTCTTCGTATTTGTCTTTTTTCTCGTTGTATTTCAACGAAGCCATCACCTCGACGAAACCCGTCTCGACATCCATCATTATCACGCAACCTTTCGCGGCCTTGTTGTCGGTGAGACAACGACGCAGCGACTCTTCGGCAAGGTCCTGCATCTCAATGTCGATGGACGTGTAGATGTCCTTGCCGTTTTCGGGCAGCACGTTGACAGAAGCCGGCACGTTGATGAAACGTCCGCCGTTCACGCGCCTCTGCATCTGAAGTCCGTTCTTTCCGACAAGACAGGTGTCGTATGCGCCTTCAAGCCCGACCTTGACGGGATTGATGGAATCGGGGATGACATAGCCGACGGTTCTCATCGCGATGTCGCCATACGGACGCTCCCTGACATACTGTTTCTCCACAATCAAACCGTTGTTCCTACAGTTGAAAATCGGGAAGGAACGCAGACGCTCGTAATCGTCTTTCTTAAGTCTCTTCGCAATTTTCACATAACGTTTGTTATTATCCCTCGCCTTATCCAACTTACTGACATACTGTGACTTGGAATAGTTTTTAAACATCACGGAAAGGCTGTCGGCCAAGGCTTTGACATTCTTTTTATAAACCGAATCGACGACGGCGACAGGGTCGAAATGGATGTCATAAACCGGAATAGTGGTGGCGATGATGGTATTGTTCTTCGAAAAGATATTGCCTCTCATCCCTTCCGTCTCGATGATTCTGGTGCCGAATTTGTTTGCGTATTCGAGAAGTTCCTCGCGTTCGGCCACCTGAATGTAAATGATACGGCCCACTATAGCGAGACCGAAGAGCAACATGACGACGTATATCAGAAGCACGCGTCCCAAAGTTTCATTTTTTGAATCTGAGTTTTTCATAATCTTTTTGTTTTGTTAGTTATTATCTTGTTTTACATCTATTGTTATTTTTTTCAACGGTTCAACAGATTCCTTTATCCCCTTGTTTTTCAATTGTTTGACAAGCTGTGTCTGCTTCGTGAGTTTTGTGATTTCCGATTTGTTGTAGATATATTCCACGTGTTTGCTTTCAAGCACGCGGTTCTGTATCATGAGTTCGCTGTTCACATCTTCTGCGATGTAAGTGTTTGTTATATAAATCATTGACAGTGCCACCACGTAAATGATGAATGGCAGTTGCCTCGTCACCGTCTTTTTTGTAAACAGGTCGCCGCCGATGAAATCCGGGAGAAACGATGTGTTTCTCTTTTTCGGAAGTTTTATCGTCTGTTCTTCCGGAAGATTCTGTTCCTCTTCTCTTATTGTAAGTTTATCGTCACTCATTCCGACCTCCTTTCTGCCACCCTGAGTTTGGCGCTTCTCGCCCTGCTGTTGACGGCGATTTCCTCGTCTGTCGGCACAATCGGCTTGTGCGTTATCAATTTATAAGGTGTGAGTTGGTTGCCGAAGAAATCTTTTTCCACTTCGCCGCTGGCGTTGCCGCTTCTCATGAAGTTTTTCACGAGGCGGTCTTCGAGCGAATGATACGACATCACCACAAGGCGGCCGCCGGGTTTCAGCATGTCGGCGCACTGCGAGAGAAAAGCCTCAAGCACTTCCATCTCTTTGTTGACTTCTATCCTCAACGCCTGGAAAATCTGCGCGAGCATCTTGTTTTCAGCACCTTTCTGAAGATGAGCCGCCACCGCCTCTTTCAGGTCAGTCGTTGTCTCAAGCGGTTTCACCGAGCGTGCCAACTCGATGTCGCGAGCCAATGCCAAGGCGTTCTTGAGTTCGCCGTAACGCGAGAGCACGCTTGCCAGCGAACCCACTTCGTAGCCGTTCACCACTCCGGCCGCGTCAACGGGGGCGTTCTGGTTCATACGCATGTCCAACCGGCCTTCGAAACGCGTGGAGAAACCTTTCTCCGGCGTGTCGAACTGATACGAGGAGACGCCGAGGTCGGCGAGGATGCCGTCAACCTTCGAGCGGGCATGAAGCTGCACGAAGTTCTTCATGTACTTGAAATTCTGCGGTATGAACGTGAAACGCGGGTCATCGAAGGCGTTCTTTGCCGCGTCGGCATCCTGGTCGAAGGCATAGAGATGGCCGCCGTCGAGCTGCTCCAGAATCCGGCGCGAATGACCGCCGCCGCCGAAAGTAACGTCAACATACAGCCCGTCCGGGTTGATATTCAGCCCGTCCATGCATTCTTCTAACATCACCGGATTATGATACATATCTTTATATTTGTTTTGTTATCCATTAAAATCGACATTTCCGAGGTTGTCCTCAAGCATCTTCATGAAGTCCTCGTCCGAAACCTCCGCGTTGCTCTTCTCGAGCTGCTCACTTCCCCAGATCTGCATCCTGTCGGTCAGCGACGAGATCACCACGTCCTTCACCATGCCGCATTTCTCCAAAAGGTCTTTCGGAATCTGGAGACGACCGCTGCCGTCAATCTTCACCAACCGCGCCCCCGCATTAATCCTGCGCTGTATTATAAGCGTCTCCTTCTTGAATGAGTTCATCTTTCCGAGGCGTTCCTGAAGCTTGCGCCAGTCGTCCATCCCGAACATGTCGAGACACGGCTCATACAGCCCCGGACGCAAGACAAAACCGTCGTCCAACGCCGTTCCGAGCTGTTCCTTGAAACTGCTCGGCAACAGCAGACGGCCCTTAGCGTCTAATTTACAACCATATTCGCCTATCGGATAAATCATTTTCCATTCAATTTTTCAGGTTGTAAAAATACTACATTTTTTCCCACATTAACCCACTTTTTTAATTTTTTTGAATAAAAAGTTATCAACATTTTAGTAACACCGTTGCAAACACCAATAAACACTGGTATTTACAACGACAAAGTTATCAACAAAATTTTTTCAGGCTTTTATGAAAGGAATTTTCTTATTTTTGCAAAAATTAATTTTCATGGTAATAAAGACTGCAACTTTTCTGCAAAGCAACACAAAAATCGACAAGCTGCCGGCGGCGAACAAGCCGGAATACGCTTTCATCGGGCGTTCCAACGTAGGGAAATCGTCATTGATTAATATGCTGACGAACAACGGGAAGTTGGCGAAGGTGTCGGCGACGCCGGGCAAGACGATAACCATCAACCATTTCATAATCAACGGCGAATGGTATCTTGTTGACCTTCCGGGATACGGTTTTGCGAAACGCTCGCTAAAAGACCGCGAGATGTGGGAGAAGATGCTCGACAGTTACATCATGAACCGCCAAAACCTGATTGTCACCTTCGTTTTAGTTGACAGCCGCATCGAGCCGCAGAAAATCGACCTGGAGTTCATGGCGAAGCTCGGCGAGAGCCAAGTGCCATTCGTGATAATCTTCACGAAAACTGATAAATTGAAGAAAAACCAACTGATTAACAACATCGAAGCCTACAAGACGCGGCTTCTTGAAGAATGGGAGGAACTGCCGACGATGTTTGTTACATCGTCAGAAAGCGGTCTCGGAAAAGACGACGTGCTGGATTTCATCGAGGAATACAACAAGGGATTCAGACAGATCTAAACCTCCACGACTTCCCGGCTTTCGGTATTCGTTTTCTCCATATCGACGCAAACACTGACAGAGCAAAGGTCCTTCCCGAATCGCCGCAGGTCGGACGCGGATATTTCTGTTGCTGTGACGACCCGCAACAGATGCCGGCAGTTACGGTTTTGGTTAAAAAAGACAGAGACCTCAAACGAAGCCTCTGTCTTTCTTTTAATCTTACGAAATAATTGCCGTCAAGCAGTATTCTGTTATTCATCCATTGCAAGACGGACTGCGAAACCGACACAACGATCCGTCGTAGTGCCAGGGACGTTACAATTCGTCTTATCAAATTTTAAATAATATGCTTTATCAGTTACCGATGTATCTTCTTTCCCTGTTCCTGTCCAATAGCGGCCATATTCTCCAATATTACCAACCGAATTTACTGTAGTTCCGTTTAAAAGACGTTGTCCACTTGCGGGCAAAAACACCGCACCGGCAGATTCAATCACTGCAAATTGTGATTCATCATAGTCAGTGCCATTCCAGTTAGCATTAAATGCATTAATAGTTGTTGGCTCCGTACCCATTGCCGCTGTCCATGTGAAACTGTTTGGAAATATCAACAAACCGGGAATGCCTTTCACTTTCACTTTAGCATATCTGCAATTTGTGACAGAACCGATAGTAACACCTGTTTCACGTCCGTCAATAATCCAGGCCCATTGTTTTTTCGTCAAAGTGTACCAAATTTTTTCAGCACCATTATAGGGAATCAGATGCCCCCATTCATAAAAATTTGCTGATGTCGCATCTCCTGAATTCAAATAATTATTACTGGTACCGTATGAATTTGTTTCGCTATTCCACGGCTTCCCACCTCCATCTGCCTCCAATCTCCCGGTTCCCCAACCGAAAAGATCAAAAATCAACGTTTTTCCCGGAGTAAAGGTACCTCCAGTAGAAGAATAGCCATTGTCGTTCCCCCAGACGTAAGCCCATTGTTTTGAATGCATTTTCCAAACAGCTCCAGTCGGGTCTCCGACATAATTCGACCCGTAATACACCAGGTTGCCTTTGGCGAATCTGACATTCTTTGTTGTTTTGCCATCATCATTTGAAACCTCAAACAGCCCAGTCCCGGGTGCAACGTCAACATAGAGCGGCTCAATGTTGACAACAAACGGTGTTCCGTCACCTGCGGAGTACAGAACATTTGCCGCTATCGGCTTGGTCATCTTAATTACGCCATAGTGCTGGTCTTTGAACTCCAAAGTCTGGCTGCTGTTATCGGCATTTGGTATCAGCACCACGTAATAGTCACTGTTCACTGCATTCAAAGTGATGTTGCCGGGTGTCCTTGTCTTAAACTCTCCTGTTTTTATGTCAAGTGTAGCTGACGAAAAAGCTCCCTTGCACGTGACATCATCGTTTGTCGCGACTCCGCCTGCCATGAAATTCAAACGCGCCAATGCTATCATGCTCGTCATTTCAATTGCACCGAGGTCGGTTGTGCCAGGTGCGATTTCCGACTGGCTTTCCCCATGCATCAGATGCGAATTGGCCGTGATGGTTTCAATGTCGCCATTTTGATTTGCAACATTATAATTATAGTCAGCGTTGCTGAAAGTATTATTCCCAACATAATAATAGTGGAAAATCTGATTATTACCACCCTTGCTTATAGAACCTGTGAAATATGCCGAAGCACCTGAATTTTGCGCTGTCACGAATCCAAGAAGACCGTCTTTCGCACCTACGACATATATTTTGTCGCCGGCATTCCATGTGACAATGCCGGTTGGCGTGATTCCGGTCCTTGAACCGTTGTTATCCACTCTCAAAGTAACGTCAATCGTCTCGCCAGACAGACTGCCGGGCAGAGAATCCACTTTGGCTTTCTTGCACTGCGTCGCGAAAAACGCAGTGCAAGCCAGCATCATTATCACAAATATCCTTTTCATCGTTGGTATTGTCAATCCGCAATTGGATTATATTTTTTCCTGATATTACTATTTTCCAGAACTGACGTTTTCGTCATCAACAACGAGACGGACAGCAAAACCATTACAACGGTAGTCAGAACGTTCTGAATTAACGGCACCACTATGAAAAAGCAACTGCTTTGCTTGCAACCCACTTTCAGCATGTTTATCGCTTGACCAATAATTACCATTGATGTCAACTTTATATATTTTGACCGGGTCTGGAGGGGTTGATACCTCCACATTGCCTCTATAGCCTGTTGTAGGCAAAAACGCTATACCAGCATCCTGCATGGCAGCGAATTCAGATGACGTATAATTGACATTATTCCAATTATCACTGTGTGTATTCAGAGTTGCAGGAGCTTCACCCATAGTGGCTTCATCCCATGTGAATGTGTCAGGGAAGATGAGAAGCCCGCATTTACCGTTAACTTTGACCATTGCATAAAGATGGTTGCCGGTTACTCCATTTATTTTCACTTCTGTCTCGCGGCAATTAATACCTGGATCAATAGAAATTGCACCATTTGACTTAGGACCGAGTAACCACTTCCATTGTGTATATGACAAAGTGTACCATGTGCTTCCGCCATTTATATTATGTCCCCAGTCATACTTGTTTCCAGAATCTGCAAAACCATCATTCAGTTTTGACTGGCCGACTGCATAGTAGTTATTAGTCCCATAGCACATGGTGTTCTGCCAAGGATATGATTTATTTCCACCGTCTTTGGTTGCATATCCTGTCCCCCAGCCGAACAGGTCAATCCAGCCGTCGTATGTTTCTGAAATATTAATGTTGTCATCTCCGATGACATCGTACTGATTGTCTGCGAAAGACCATTTATTCTGAGCGGCATTGTATCTCAAGTTGCCTTTTGAGAAATGAACTTTCTTGCCGGCGCTCGAGACAGTGAACAAACCCGGAAGAACGTCATCGTCAACAACAGGAATCGGGCTGCCTGAATTGCTGTAGAAATAACCGCCTTCCACTGGTTTTGTCGCCTTTTTCTCATAATCAGCCCCACCATCATTAAATTTATATGTCGGTGCGGTCCCTTCCGGCAAAACTATTAAATAATAAAGGTTATTTGAAATTGCCCCCAAAGAAATTGATGTCGCCTCTGATCTTGACGCTACGAATGAACCGTTTGAGTTCAATGTCAGCTTGTCGTTTGTATATCCTGTCATAGTGACAGTTTTTCCTTTGAAGAAATCCATTTTGAACTCAATAACTGAATATTCTGTTTTAAGAGTTCCCTCATATTCACCGGCTGTCAAAGGAAGGTCGATGTGCGCCATCACCTTTCTGGCAATATTGTCACTGCCCTCCGCAATGACACCATTCTGCGTTGAATAATCGCATGTGGCTGCGCCGTCTATAACTGCAATCCGCTGTCCGACATGAACGAAACGCAGGTATCCAATCTTTTCATTGACTTTTATGTCACCTTTGAATATTGCTTCTTCCGGGCTAACTCTACTGGAAATATCCAATGCGCCACAATAAGATCCACTGCTTTCATCAAAATATTCGGAGCTTTCACTTGAATAGACATAAAGTTTGTCGCCATCCTGCCATTTCAATCTCAACTGTTCGCCATCCTGATAAAAATCGCCTTTCGCGCCGTTGCCGGTCGCATTGAATGTGATTTCCCTTACCACGCCGCCAAATACCGGCGCATTCGGCTTCTTCGCACATTGTGACAATCCGAGTACAATTGCCAATGCTGAAACAATTAACGTTAGCTTTTTCATTTTTCCAATCTCTTTTTTACATTAAACTTTTTTAATCTTTAACTCTTAGAGTATGCCGCCACCCATTGTGATTTTTGTGGTTGAACTCATCACAGGCTCGCTCGCGGCGTAGCCGTTTTCTGTCCTGAAGCTCGCGGCTTCGATTCTCGGGGCTTCGTAGCCCTTTTTTTCGTTGATTTTCACCTTTTTTTTAATTTATTAAGTTATTACAATATTTTATTAATTTTTCTCTCTAACTGACAGATTTTAAAGTCACTGATGTCCATAACGTCCCGGAAAGCGATTCCCTGAAACCACAGCAAACGCCGAAAGCCCCTGACTTGCGGTCAGCGGCAGAATTTTTAACAAATCGTATATTATTAATTTACAGTGATTTAGACAACCGGGGGGGGGGTATTTACAACCAAAGCTCTCCATCAAAACTGACGGATTAACACGCTGATTCCTATATTGTAAATACATACTCTTCATAGTGGCGGCAAAAATACAGTTTTTTTCAATATGCGGGCATTAATTTTTCATTTTTTTTTGCGTCCTGCCGTCTGTCTGTCGTCCTCATTCTTCCATCGCCTCGAATTTCTTCACGAGTTCCTCTGGTGTGAGGCCGAGGTTTTCGATGGAGGCGCGGCAGTCGGCGGCCATTGCGCCCTCTGGATACAGTTCAAGATATTTTTCGTAAGCGGCCTTGGCCTGTTCGACATCGTTGTAACGCGTCTCGTAGATGAAGCCTTTGACGAATACCGCCATCTGTGTCTTCTCATAATCAGGATATTCGGCAACGAGACGGTCGATGATGCCGAAGGTTTTGGTCGGGTTGTCAAAATTCATCGAGACATCCATTGCCTTGAAAAGATATTCCGCAGACTGTTGGTTTTCCGGGTTTTGCGCAGCAAAATCGCAATAGGCGTCAACGAGCTGCTCCGCGACTTCAGGATTCATCGCACTTTCCGTCGCGAAAGCCTGTTTCTCGAGTTTCGCGATGCGGTTTGAAACGTTGTTGCCGCAACTGAAAATCATCATGGCAACCGCCACTATTAATAAAGGTGTGAGTTTCTTCATTTGTTTAGGTGTTTGAGGTGTTTAGGTGTTTAAGGTAATTAGGTGTTTGAGGTTATCTTTTTCCTTTTTTCTTGTTCGGGAAAATCATCTTGTAATCGACTTCAACGCGGCCTTCGGAGATGTTGCGCAGTTTGTTTTTAAGCAGCATCTTGCGCATCGAGCTGAGGCGGTCAACATAGACTTTTCCTTCGAGGTGGTCATATTCATGCTGGATGACGCGTGCCACGATGCCGGAGAACGTGTCTTCATGCTCCACGAAATTCTCATCTAAATAATTGATTTTCACGATGCTTGGGCGTTCCACGTCTTCGCCCATTTCAGGCAGGCTGAGGCAGCCCTCCTTGAAGATCCACGGCTCGCCAGAAAGTTCGACGATCTCGGCGTTTATGAAAACCTTCTTCACGCCGGCACCGTCGGGATATTTCTCCTTGAAGGGGTCGCAGTCAATGACGAAAAGCCGGATCGACTTGTTCACCTGCGGAGCCGCGAGGCCGACACCTTCGGAATGATACATCGTCTCGAACATGTCGGCGATAAGTTTCTGAATCTCAGGCGTGTTTTCTTCAATATCTTCCGCCACTCGCTTTAAAATCGGATGGCCGTATGCAACAACTGGTAAAATCATAATTATTTATTAGTTTTTTTGGTGTTTGAGGTATTTAGGTTTTTTGTAATCGATTAATAAAATTCATGAACGACTGTAGAATCAGCGTCGCGCTTATGGTGTCAACGAGTTCCTTGTTTTGGCGTTGTTTCTTTTTCAGACCTGCGTCGAGCATCGTTTGATGTGCGATTACTGAAGTGAAACGCTCGTCGTAGCGTTTTATTTCAATGGCCGGGAAAGTTTTTTCGAGCTGTCTCACGAACGGTTCGATGTACTTCGCCGACTCCGAGGCGTTGTTTTTCATGTCTTTCGGCTCACCGACGACGATAACATCGACCTGTTCGGTCTTGACATAGTTCTGTATGAAGGCCATCAGCTCATGCGCCGGCACGTTGGTCAATCCGTTGGCGACAATACGCAGCGGGTCGGTCACGGCGACACCGCAACGCTTTCTGCCATAATCAATTGCCATTATTCTACCCATTCCAAAAATTTTTGCAAAAATAACTATTTTTAAAGTTTTAAAGTTTGAGAAGTGTTTTTACCGTTGAAAAAAATTTTTCAAAAAAAGTTGCGCGTATTGAAAAATGTTGTACTTTTGCACCCGCAAACCCGATGGTAGATGTAGCTCAGCTGGTTAGAGTACCGGATTGTGGTTCCGTGGGTCGTGGGTTCGAATCCCACCTTCTACCCTCAGACTTGAACATCTCTCAACGCTTCGTTGAGGGATGTTTTTTTATCCGTTGACTCGTTCCTTTTCTTTATTATCAAAGCGCACGCCACCTGGAAGTCGCCGGCGGGGAAATGCTTTGTAAATGAGCCGGGTACGACCACCGAACGGGCTGGGACGAAGCCTCTGTATTCGACGGGTTCGTTCCCTGTGACATCGATTATCCTCGTCGATTGTGTGATGACGGTGTTCGCTCCGAGCACAGCTTCCTCTTCAATCCTTACGCCTTCGACGATGATGCAACGCGAGCCGATGAAGCAGTTGTCCTCGATGATGACTGGTGCTGCCTGCACCGGTTCCAGCACGCCGCCGACGCCGACGCCGCCGCTCAGATGCACGTTTTTCCCAATCTGCGCACATGACCCGACGGTGGCCCACGTGTCAACCATAGTGCCGCTATCGACATACGCACCGATGTTGACGTACGACGGCATCAGAACCACACCTTTATTAATAAAGGCTCCGTAACGCACCGTCGCCGGAGGCACCACGCGCACGCCGGCCTGCTCGAAACCGTCCTTCAGAGCAATCTTGTCGTGATACTCGAAGATGCCGCTTTTACTGACTTCCATCTTGTTAATCGGGAAAAACATGATGACGGCTTTCTTGAGCCATTCGTTCACAACCCACTGTCCGTCAATCTTTTCGGCGATACGGAGCTGCCCGCGGTCGAGGAGACGCACCACCTCGCGGATGGCGTCGCAGGTGTCTTTTCCCTCAAGCAAAGAACGGTCATCCCATGCGTTTTCTATAATCTTTCTAATGTTATCCATAATTTTATGTAAATGAAAGTGCAAATGTAAGACAAAAATAAATATCTTTGCCCAATAATTTTTCATGATGAAAAACAAGGAATTTCTATCTCCGTCGCAGATTGCATGGCAGCGTTACAAGAAAAATGTAACCGGCATGATTTCATTGATTTTCATTGTATTATGCACTTTGGTGGCGATATTTGCATATTACATCATCCCCGACGGCACGCCCGACGCGAACACTCAGATTCTCGAGATAAGCACGCAGAAGCCCGGATTTGAAGTCGATGTCCTGCTCGTCCCGAAGCCCATCCATGTCGAAAAAGCCGGATTCTGGAAGAAACTCCTCAACGGGCAGCCGAGCCAATACCGTCAGATTCCGTTTGACTCATTAGAAATCGGGGAGAAAACGACGACCGTTTATATCTTCAACCCCGAACATTCCGGCAAGGTGAAGACTGAAGTTATTGACCACGAAATATTCGCCACGAATCACACGAACTGCACGAATATTGAGGATTTCGTTGTTCACCGGCGTTATCTTCTCGGCACCGACCAGTTCGGCCGTGATTTTTTGAGCAGGCTGTTGCTCGGCACGAGGATCAGTCTTTCGGTCGGTTTCATCGCGGTCATCCTCAGCGTGGTCATCGGTTTGTTCATCGGCGGGGTCGGCGGATTTTTCCGCGGTTGCGTTGACGATGTGGTGATGTGGTTCATCAATGTGGTGTGGTCGCTTCCTACGTTGTTGATTGTCATAGCTATAACATTCGCATTAGGCAAAGGCATCGTTCAGGTTTTCATCGCCGTCGGTCTCACGATGTGGGTGGAGGTGGCGCGTGTGACGCGTGGTCAGATACTTTCCATCAGGGAGACGACTTTTGTCGAAGCCGGCCGCGCCTTGGGATTCAGAAACGCACGAATCATCATCAGACATATCATCCCGAACGTGATAAACCCGATAATCGTCATCTCCGCCGCGAACTTCGCCACCGCGATATTGCTTGAGGCGGGATTGAGTTTCCTCGGCATCGGCGTGCAGCCCCCGATGCCGTCGTGGGGCTCGATGATTAAAGAAAACTACGCATATATCATCTTGAACGACGCATATTTAGCCATACTTCCCGGCATCGCCATCATGCTTCTGGTGCTCGCCTTCATGCTGATGGGCAACGCATTACGCGAGGCACTGAACGTCAAGAAATAAATTTGAAAAATTTGTTTTTCCTGCAAAAAAATTTTGTATTTTTGCACGCTCAAAAAATAAGCTGAATTGCGGATGTGGCGTAATTGGTAGCCGCGCCAGACTTAGGATCTGGTTTCGTAAGAAGTATGGGTTCGAGTCCCTTCATCCGCACTAATAATCAATATATTACAGAAATGAAGACAACACAGACAGCAAAGGGCGACCTTCTCGCCACGATTCAAATTGAGATAGAAAAAGCCGACTACGCAGGCGAAGTCACAAAGGCATTGAAAGATTACCAACGCAAGGCTTCAGTCCCTGGCTTCCGTCAGGGCAAGGTCCCGTTCGGAATGATCCAGAAAATGTACGGTGCGGCGGTCACTTTCGACAAGCTGAACCAGAAGGTCTCTGAAGCTCTTAACCAGCATATCAAAGACAACAACCTCGACCTCATGGGCTACCCGCTTTCAGATCCTGAAAAAGAACAGCCGGCTGACCCTGAGACTCAGGAAACAATGACATTCTACTTCGAGGCAGGTCTCAAACCTGAAGTGAAAGTCAACCTCGCCGAAATCAGCATGGATTACTACAACATCAAGGCCTCAGAAAAAGAAATCGACGCCACGGTGACACGTATCCAGGAAAACAACAAAGCCGAAGACGGCACCGTCGCGGAACTCAACGAAGAGTTCTTCAAGAAGTTCTTCCCGGGCAAAGACATCAAAGACATCGAGACATTCCGCAAGGAAGTCGCCGCCGAGATGGAGAAACAGTATGTCATCGAAGCCGACAGGATGTTCTACAACCTCGCCATCGACAAGCTCGTAAACGAGATTAAGTTTGACATGCCTGACGCTTTCCTGAAACGCTGGATCGTCGCCAACAGCGAAGGCAAAATCACAGCCGAAGACGCAGAAACAAACTACGACAACACATATTCAAAGACATTCAGATGGCAGCTCATCGAAGAATCCATTGCGAAGGCGAACCCGGAACTCGTTCTCAAAGATGAAGAAATCAGAGAGTTTGTCACCAAGATGTACTTCGGCCAGCTTGACATAACAAGCATGAACGAAGAGATGAAAGGCCGTCTCAACGGCATCGTTGACTCCATCTTGAAAGACGAGAAACAGCGTGAGACGATTTACAACCAGGTCGCAGACCAGAAGTTCACAGCTTTCTTCAAGAACAACATGAAGGTCAACAATGTTGAGACAGACTATGAAGGCTTCGTGAAGGCAGTCATGCCGGAGATGCCAGAAATGCCGGCAGCCGAGACAACAGAAGAAAAATAATCAGTTAATTAAACAAGGGATGTAGAGGCGCCACCATGTGACGTCTCTATATTCGTCTAAACAAACAACATTATGAACACCAACAACGAATTCTACAAGTATGCCACCAAGCACATGGGCATCAACGGATTAGGTCTTGAAAAATACGCCAACAACGTCACGAGCTACATCTCCCCCACTATCATCGAGGAACGTCAGCTCAACGTCGCCCAGATGGACGTCTTCTCACGTCTCATGATGGACCGCATCATCTTCCTCGGCGACCAGATTGACGATTACGTGGCGAACATCATCCAGGCCCAGCTGCTGTTCTTGGAGTCGTCAGACCCGAAACGTGACATTCAGATCTACCTCAACTCACCCGGCGGCTCGGTCTATGCGGGACTCGGCATCTACGACACTATGCAGTTCGTCCAGCCTGATGTCGCGACCATCTGCACCGGCATGGCGGCATCGATGGCGGCGGTTCTTCTCTGCGCGGGCGCAGCGGGAAAACGTTCTGCCCTCAAACATTCTCGCATCATGATTCACCAGCCAATGGGCGGGATGCAGGGACAGGCGTCTGACATCGAGATCACGGCGAGAGAGATTCAGAAACTCAAGAAAGAACTCTACGACATCATCGCCACACATTCAGGACAGCCTTTCGACAAAGTGTGGGCCGACTCCGACCGCGACTACTGGATGACCTCGGCGGAAGCCAAGGAATACGGAATGATTGACGAAGTGCTTTCAAAGAAATAATTTTTCAAGAGTTGAGTTTTAAGGGTTGAGAATGAAGTCAGCAACAGCCCGACCCTCAAAACCCAACTCTCAAAACCATCAAGAGACATGACAAAAAGACCGGAAAACTGCTGCTCGTTCTGCGGAAGGCCAGAGAGCGAGACACGACTCTTAATATCGGGCCTCAACGGATTCATCTGCGATGACTGCGTTGGACGCGCCCATCTGATGCTCAAGGAAGAGGAAGGCCACCGCAAGAAATCTGCGATTCCCGATTTCAAACTGATGAAGCCATTGGAAATCAAGAATTTCCTTGATCAATATGTCATCGGGCAAGACAGTGCAAAACGTGTTTTGGCAGTGGCGGTTTACAATCATTACAAACGCCTCAACCAAGTTGACGACAAAAACGACGTGGAGATTGAGAAATCCAACGTCGTTCTCGTTGGTGAGACAGGAACCGGCAAGACATTGTTGGCCAAGACGATAGCCCGTATGCTCAACGTGCCGTTCGCCATCGCCGACGCCACAGTGCTGACCGAAGCCGGTTATGTGGGTGAAGACGTGGAGAACATCCTCGTCAAACTGCTGCAGGCCGCCGACTACGATGTCGCCGCCGCTGAAAAAGGCATCGTCTTCATCGACGAAATCGACAAGATCGCAAGAAAAGGCGACAATCCAAGCATCACCCGCGACGTGTCGGGAGAAGGCGTACAGCAAGCCATGCTCAAACTCCTCGAAGGCACAGTGGTGAACGTCCCGCCACAAGGAGGACGGAAACATCCTGAACAGAAGATGATTCAGGTCAACACCAAGAACATATTGTTCATCGCCGGCGGCGCATTCGACGGAATCGACAAGATTATCGCCAACAGAGTGGGAACCAATGCGATAGGCTACGGCTCCGACCTCAAAGAACAAATCGACCGCGACAACCTCCTGCAATATATCGCTCCATCAGACCTGAAGAAATTCGGTCTCATACCGGAAATCATCGGACGTTTCCCGATACTCACATATCTGAATCCTTTGGACAGGCCGACCCTGAAACGTATCCTCACCGAACCGAAAAACGCCATCACAAAACAATTCACGAAACTGTTTGCGATGGACGACATCAATCTGATTATCAACGAGGAAGTCCTTGATTTCATCGTTGACAAAAGCATAGAATTCAGACTCGGCGCACGCGGACTGCGTTCAATCCTTGAAGCCATTCTCAATGATGCGATGTTCGACATGCCATCGTCGGGTGAAAAGGAACTTAAAATTGACTTGGCATACGCAAAGGAGAAATTGAGCAAATCGAAAATTTCGGAGATTTAAAAGGCTGACTATTTCCCGCGACCTTGCACGACAATCAACACAGTGTAAATCAATATCTTGATGTCAACTGCGAGGTTCATGTTTTCAATGTAAAGGATGTCGTATTTCAGACGTTCCACCATTTCATCGACTGTCGAAGCGTAACCATATTTCACTTCGCCCCAGCTTGTGATTCCGGGTTTTATCTTCAGAAGCATTCTGTAATGCGGTGCTTTCTGGACGATTTGGTCGATATAGAACTGGCGTTCCGGCCTGTAACCGACGATTGACATCTTCCCGCCGAGAACAGTGAAAAACTGCGGTATCTCATCAAGTCGGACTTTCCGCATAAACCTGCCCCATTTTGTGATTCGCGGGTCATCGTCTGTTGATAGCTGCGGTCCCATATCCTCTGCGTTGACGTACATACTTCTGAATTTCAACATGTTAAACGGACGGCCATGTTTGCCGATTCGTTCCTGACGATAGAAGACGGGACCCGGCGACGAACGTTTCACCATTATCGCGGTGAACAGATACACCGGCGACAATATGATTATCACCAAAATTGAAGCGATGATGTCAAAAGCGCGTTTCGCCACCGACTGCCACACCGGCATCGGCTCCGGTGAAATCTCTATCAGCGGGGCATGCCAGATTCCCTCCTGCTTGACGGTTCCGAAAACCAAATCCTGCATTATCGGTATGATTTTCACAGTGGCATTCGTGAGTTCCAAGGCGACAAGAATCTTATCGATAGTCTCGGTCTCCGAACGCTCAATGGCAATTATAACCTCCTCAATATCATAGTCTTTGATAATCTGCGCCACGTCTTTGTAATAACCGAGACGCGGAACGTATTTCTCAAGTTTATAAATGCTCTTGTCATAGACATTCACGAAGCCGACGATGACACTTCCTGATGGAAGTTCTTGATTTTCAATCTCTTTATAAATATCACACGCATTGCCATTGCTGCCGATAATCAACGTGTTGTAACCGATTTTCTTATTGTGAATCTGCCTTGCCGTAACAGTGGTTATTGTCAATCTTCCGCAATAGCTTATGAAAAACTGCAGGAAATAAAGCACCATGAACGACGAGTAGTAAGTCTTATAAGTGACAATTGTGTCGTTAAGGATTGTGGCGAAGAAAAGTATCACGGTGCCAACAAGCGTCACCAGCAAGGTCTCTCCGAGTTCGCTGACACGTGATTTGAAATAGACTTTTCGATACGAACCGGCAAGCAAATAAAGGAACACCCATCCTATCGGGATGAAAATGATGCCGATCCAGAAATTAAGGTCATCATAAACCACATCAAACCTGTCCAAGAAATCAGGCAATTCAGTGCTTTTGCGATAGCAGAAAAACAGAAACCACGTCAAGACCGACGCAATCCAGTCCCACATCACATATTTGAATGTCTGTTTTTTCTTATTTATCTTTTTAATCACGATAAATCAGCTTTATGTTGTCAAAATAAAAGTCCGCCGTCTCGCCTTCCAAGATAGAACCGGCCAAGAACAGCTTGAAATATGAAGCGTTCTGGTTGTTTGTGACTGTCGGGCCGATGTTGACGTAGCACTTTTTCCACTCGCTCGCAGGCTTGAGATAAAGAATCTCAAATGTCTCGATTCCGTTTTGGGTCTTTGCGAAAAGACCTATTTCAAATTCAACGTCACATTTGTAATCAATCTCAAGCAGGATGTAATTCCCTTGGTTCGGCAATCCGTAGATCGGGTCGGTCGCGACGCAGAAATATCTTGTCGAATCACCGAGCCAGACATGGCCGGAATAGACAGAATGCGCCAGATCGCCGGTCCATGCGTTCGGGTCGGTGAGTCGGCTGGCCTTGACAATTGTCGTATCACTGTTACTCGTCTTGATGAACTTCAGCTGCGGACTCTCGAAATCCTCCATCAACCTGAAATGGAAGAATCCTTCATCAACATCGTAATATTCCGTTGACGGGGCAACTGTGTCTATTTTCCCGGGAACAAATTCGTAATCATTGATTTTAAATGGTTTATAGAATGGATATTGGATTCTCGTGGAAGCTATCCCGTTAAGTTTCACACCCGGATATAAAATCACATCGTGTTTCCCCTTGCTTAAAATCGGAAATGTGACTGATTCATCAATTATCGTATCAAATTGGTGAGTTACTGGATTTCCCATTACAGAAACTTTCTGACGGATCTCATAACAGCCGTGGACGTTGCCGTCAACATAAATCCATGCGTCGGTGATAGCTTCTGTCGCCGCACCTTCACGTGTGTAATCGGTCGCAAAATCCCATGACTTAATGCACATGTACGCGGGAATCTCCTGATTTCCCTTGAATTTCGTACAAGACATGAAAGACACGACAACTATTCCGATTAGGAACAAACCATGTAATTTCTTCATTTTCAAAAAGATTATAACACTTTTGACATTGCTAACGTGCAATAGCGAAATTTATTGCCTAACTTAAATGTTTTTGAAGCAATTCCTGATGCCTGTTTATTTCATCGAGAATCATATAGGCAGTCTTCAGGACTTCTACTCCGTCTTCTATTGTGACAGGCGGCACGGTGTCGTTCACGATGGCATCGTGGAAACGTTCAAGTTCGGTCTTGATAGCATTTATCTGATTGATTTCCAATTCCTCAACGGAAATTTTCTTGCTTATTCCGTTTGGAAGGTCAATCGTCATGTCGAATGGCCCCGGAACCCCGTTCACATCTTCAATCTTGACGACATCGGCTTTCTTCTCCAAGAAATCCATTGTGATATATGCGTCTTTCTGGAAGATACGGAACTTTCTCATGTTTTTCAAGGAGATACGGCTTGTCGTGAGATTCGCCACGGCTCCGTTTTCAAATTCGATTCTCGCCGTCGTGATGTCAGGCGTAGGACTTACGATCGAGACGCCGCTTGCACCAATTGACTTTATCTTCGACTTTACAATCGTGAGAAGGATATCGATGTCATGGACAGTGAGGTCGAGGACAACCGGGACATCGCATCCACGCGGGTTGAACATCGCAAGTCGATGAGCCTCAATGAATAACGGGTCGTTGATATATGGCTCCGCGGCGATGAAAGCCGGATTGAAACGCTCCACATGGCCGACTTGAACCTTGACATTCGCATCTTTAGCGAGTTTGACGAGTTCGTTGGCCTCTTCCACTGTCGCCACTATCGGCTTCTCCATGAAGACATTCTTGCCCTTCGCGATGGCCTTTGAAGCGCAGACGAAATGTGCGATTGTCGGTGTCACAATGTCCACGACATCAACATTATCAATAAGTTCATCGATAGAATCATAATTTTTCACACCCATATCGGCAGCCACTTTAGTTGCCGTGTTAGAATCTTGGTCGTAGAACCCGACGAGTTGGTATTTTTCTATTTGTTTGAGGCAGTTGATGTGAATTTTTCCAAGATGACCTGCACCCAAAACCCCTATTTTTAACATACTCAAAATTTTTGCAAATTTAGGAATTTTTTGTATTTTCGCAACATAAAATTTTACCATGCAGGAAGATAATTATCGTCATAGGGGAATGCGCCAGAATTTGGTGCAAGTGCTTAAGGATAAAGGCATTAGCGATGTCAATGTATTAAATGCCATCGGCGAGGTGCCGCGTCATGTTTTCCTTGAATCATCGTTTGTCGAGTTCGCGTATCAGGACAGGCCGTTTCCGATTGGTTCGGGTCAGACCATCTCACAGCCTTTCACCGTGGCGATGCAGAGCCAGCTTCTGATGGTGACGAAAGGCATGAAGGTGCTGGAGATTGGCACCGGCTCCGGTTATCAGGCGTGCGTTTTAGCGCAGATGGGCGCGAAAGTGTTCACCATCGAACGGCAACGTAACCTTTATAACAAGACAAAACCGCTGTTGGCGGAGCTGCATTATCACATAAAAACGTTTCTCGGCGACGGCAACAAAGGGCTTCCGACGTTCGCGCCTTTCGACCGCGTGATAATCACGGCGGCGGCGCCGGAAATCCCTCAAAACCTCGTTGACCAACTGAAAACCGGCGGCATCATGGTCATCCCGCTCAACGACGAGACCGACGCCATGAAACAGCGTATGCTACGCCTCACCAAATTAAAGGACGGGACCATGATAAGAGAAGAGTTTGGAGAATGCAAGTTCGTCCCGATGCTTAAAGAAGTCGGAAACGATTAGTTGATAAAGAAAGACAGATTTATTATTGTTTGTTAATCTGATACTTCAAGTATTTGATTGTCAGCCCCTGCTTCAGCCAGATGCCTTCGTAGTAAGTACGAATCGACTTCACCTCCAAATCATCGTCGTCGGCGTATAAGTCGTTGGAATTGTAGGCCAACGGAAAATCATTCTCCTTTATGACATCGCAAGTGAACTCATAAAGAATATCGCTGTCAGTCTTGAGATTCACGTAGCCGTCGTGTTTCAGGAACGTGCGGTATCTCTCGATATACGGCATCGCGGTAAGACGTTTGCGGGGCTTAAGTATCTGAGGGTCAGGGAAGGTAATCCATATTTCAGAGATTTCGTCCTTGTCGAAGAAATTCTCAATCAGTTCGATGCGGGTGCGGACGAAGGCGACGTTTTTCAGTCCTTCCTCGATTCCTTGTTTGATTCCGACCCACATCCTCGCGCCCTTGATGTCAACGCCGATGTAGTTGTTTTCAGGATGAACCTTGGCGAGGCCGACGGTGTATTCACCTTTCCCGCAGCCGAGTTCAAGGATTATCGGGTTGTCGTTCCCGAAAAACTCATGCCATTTCCCTTTCAGAGGAAATTTCTCGTCACGGATTCGTTCAAAAGAGTATTCAAACAGATTCTGAAATGTCTTGCATTCGGCGAAACGCTCGAGTTTGTTTTTCTTTCCCACGTTCTTATTTTTTTATCAGGAGCCAAGCCGACTCGTTTACTGTATTCTTTATTACTTCAAGACGTTCTATCGCGGCTTCTTTTCCAGCAACAGCTTCATATTCAACACGATATTTGCCGTTTTTCCCTACAGGCAAAACCTGTGCGTTCTCAAAACCCGACCTCCTGAAATTTTCAGCGCATCTCTCGGCGTCTTCCGCATTGTTCAACGAAGCCCCGATTATGCTGTAATATTTTTCATTTCCGACTGTTTTCGGTTTTTCGACTTCAAACTTCCCCAATGCGATTTCGGGATTGAATTCAAAGACGGGAATTTTGACATCAACGGAGTTGAGTCCGTCAACGATAAAAGTCTCGCGGGCATTGAATTTCTCACTTAAATGTTTGACTACAAACTCATTAGGTGAGGAATAGAACAGCGGGTTCCACGACGCCAACTTGGAGCCGTTCTTGTCGGCACCCCATCCGAGAAGCACCAATGCCGTCGCCACGAGCGTCGAATAAGCAGCCGCACGATACCATTTGTAGTTCGAACGAGTAATCTTGTGAGGTGCCGTTTCTTCAACTTCACTGACGACCGTCATCGGGGTGTTTTTCGCTTTCTGCTTCTCTTCGATATCTGTCTGCAACTGTCGATATGTCTCGCTTCTGTAAATCGGCTGGACAGTGAATACCTCTAACCCGAATGCGTCGCCGTTGAAATTGACGTTCGCATCCGCTACAAATGTAACATCTTGACTGTTAATATAATAGAGCGTTCCTATTCCTTCAAGATTCAGTTCCTTGTCAACTTCAAGTTTTGCGAGGCACTGCATCGCGAAATCATGCAGCTGCGAAGCGGCTTTATGATACGTAACATGCTGTTTTTCACTGAGATAATTTGCAAAGACATCGTCATCGGAAACGAGCTGCGTGTTAAACACAAATTCCTTTGACGGAGGCGTGAGGCGATGCACGGCATAGTCGAGACGCGCCGGACGGTCCTTGGAGATGAAAGCACCGAATTCAGGTATAATCACGCATTCGTGATCATGCATAAGTTCGGCTAAACATTTAATTATCAAAGTGTTCATCGTTACGTAAAGTTTAGATGCATTATTTTTTAATCGCCGCAAAATTACACATTTCTGAAATATAAGGCGACATCAAAAAAATTAATTTATCAACAATTTTTAAAAACCGACTCTATTTTCTTTATGTCGTCAGGAACGTCAACCGAATAGCTCTCAAATTCGGTGACACCCATCCTCACGGAGTATCCGTTTTCGAGCCAGCGCAGCTGTTCCAACGACTCCGACAGTTCCAACCCCGACTGCGGAAGTGCGGAGATCTCTTTGAGAACCAACGACTTATATGCATAGATTCCGACATGTCTGTAATATGTCCTCAAATCCATCCATTTGCTTGTGTCGTTTTCGTTTCTTTGGAAAGGGATTGTATATCTGCTGAAATACAACGCCTTGCCGTTTTTGTCGATGACCACTTTCACAGCGTTGTGGCTCAACAGTTCGTCAAGGTCGTGTATCGGTTTGCAAAGCGATGCGATTTGCGTGTCCTCATCAGAAATCAACTCGGCTATCTGATTGATTTGCAGCGGATTGATATAAGGTTCATCGCCTTGGATATTGATCACGGCGTCGAAGCCGGAGCCGATTTTCTCGACGACTTCGCGGCATCTGTCCGTCCCGCTTTTATGGCTCGATGATGTCATGACGGCCTTGCCGCCGAATGCGGTCACGGCGTCGAAGATTCGTTGGTCATCGGTGGCGACGACGACATCCAACAGCCGGTCGGCCTTTTTCGACTGCTCGTAAACCCGCTGAATCATCATCTTGCCATTGATGAGAGCGAGAGGTTTGCCTTCAAAACGAGTGGAGCCGTAACGTGCTGGTATGATTCCTAAAATATTCATAATCAGAATAATCCGTTCAACGAAGCGTTGATATTATCAATAATTACACTTAAATCCTCCGGATTCTCGAGTTCGATATTGTCACTCTCGATGATGAGAAGTTTGCCTTTGTTGTAAGTCGAGATCCAGCTTTCGTAACGTTTGTTCAGCGCCTTGAGGTAGTCGAGTCGGATTGACTGTTCGTAGTCTCGGTTACGTTTCTGAATCTGTCTGACGAGTGTCGGGACGCTCGCTCTCAGATATATAAGGAGGTCTGGGGCCTGGATGAACGACGTCATCAGTTCGAAGAGCGACTGGTAATTCTCGTAGTCGCGGGTCTCCATGAGTCCCATGTCGTAGAGGTTCGCTGCGAAGATGTACGCATCTTCATAAATCGTCCTGTCCTGAATGATGTTCTGTCCGCTCTGTCTGATGTCGAGGACCTGCCGCAGTCTGCTGTTGAGGAAATAGACCTGAAGGTTGAACGACCAGCGTTGCATGTCGTCATAGAAGCTTTCGAGATACGGGTTGTTGTCAACCTCCTCGAAATGGGGTTTCCATCCAAAATGTTTCGCCAGCAGGCGTGTCAGTGTGGTCTTTCCTGAACCGATATTTCCAGCTATAGCTATATGCATGATATTTAATTATTTAGGTGCTTTTATTACAAAATAAATTCCGAATATCGAGAAGATGATGTTAGGCAGCCATCCGGCGAGGGCGGGCGACATGCCTCCCGACATCGCGAAAACTCTCGAGAACTCGATGAAGATGATGTATGCGAAGGTGATCGTGATTCCGATGCCGAGGCTGAGTCCCATCCCGCCTCGCGTCTTGCGGCACGACACCGCCATCCCGATGACAGTCAGGATGATGATGGCCGCCGGCGACGCCAGACGTTTGTGCATCTCAATCTCATACGTCAGGACGTTGTCCGCGCCTTTCATCTTCTGGTAGTTGATATAGTCTTTCAGTTCTATGAGATTCATCTCCTCGAAATCCTCAAAGACGTTGTACAGGTCGGTGGGCCGCAACATTATCGTGGTGTCTTTCGACTTGCCCCTCACGAGATATTCCTCAGGCTCGATGAAATGTTCCACGTAATTCGCGATGTTCCAGTTGCCGTTCACGGTGTCGTACTTAATCCTGTCGGCCATGATTTTATACGTAAGGGAATGATTGTCAAATTTCTCCATGGTAAACTTGTACCCGGTATGGCGTTTCACATCGTAATTGGCGACATAGACGTATGTGTCGGGACTTATCTGCGCATGGATGTTCACCCCCGCGCTGCGGGCGAGCACCGTGATGTATTTGTTCTTAAATTCCCTTCTGATTTTGTCAGTCCTCGGAATGAGGAAGTTACCGAGATAGAACGACGTCACCGCGAGCAGCAGAGCCGCCACCATGTAAGGTTTCAGCAGCCGCCAGAAACTCACGCCGCTGCTCAAGATGGCGATGATTTCGGTATGGCCGGCCATCTTTGAAGTGAAGAAGATGACGGAGATGAAGGTGAAAAGAAATATGAACAGGTTGATGAAATAAGGTATGAACGGCAGGTAGAAGTCAAACACGACCTCCTTCAAGGTGGCGTGGTTGGTGATGAAATCGCCGACATTCTCCGCCACGTCGAACACTATCACGACGACAATGAGCAGACTGATGGCAAAGAAGAATGTGCCAATGTATTTTTTGAAGATATACCAGTCAAGTTTCGTCATTGTATTCGTTTATTTCCGTTATCTTTAATAGTCTTTAGTTCAGGTCAAGAAATCCTGTTCGTCACTTTCGGCAGGATCATGTCGCGCCATTCGGTGAAGTCGCCTTCGATGATATGTCTCCTTGCTGTCTTGGCGATCCAGAGGTAGAATCCGAGGTTGTGCACAGTGGCGATCATCGGGCCGAGTATCTCCTTTGAGATGATGAGATGTCTCAGATATGCCTTTGAATAATGGCGGTCAACGTAAGTCGAGCCGTTTTCGTCGAGCGGTGAGAAGTCGTATTTCCAGCGTTCATTCTTGATGTTTATGATGCCTTCGGATGTGAAGAGCATCCCGTTGCGTCCGTTGCGTGTAGGCATCACGCAGTCGAACATGTCCACTCCCCGCGAGATCGCCTCGATGATGTTGGCGGGTGTGCCGACGCCCATGAGGTAACGTGGTTTGTCTTTCGGCAAAATGGCATTCACCACCTCAATCATCTCGTACATCACTTCTGTCGGTTCCCCGACGGCGAGGCCGCCGATGGCGTTGCCGTCAGCGTTCTTCGAGGCGATGAACTCCGCCGACTGCTCGCGCAGGTCCCTGAAGGTGCATCCTTGGACAATCGGGAAAAGCGACTGATGATAACCGTATTGCGGTTCCGTCTCGTTGAAACGTTTCAGGCATCTGTCGAGCCAGCGGTGCGTGCGTCCCATCGCCTCCTTCGCATATCTGTATTCCGACGTGCCGGGGGCGCATTCGTCGAACGCCATCATGATGTCGGCGCCGATGGTGCGCTCGATGTCCATCACGCGCTCCGGCGTGAACAGATGCTTCGAGCCGTCGATGTGAGAGCGGAACTCCACGCCTTCCTCTTTCATCTTACGGATGTCCGTCAGAGAGAAAACCTGAAATCCGCCGCTGTCGGTGAGTATCGGGTGATGCCAGCCGTTGAACTGATGAAGCCCGCCGCATTCGTGAAGCACGTCAAGACCCGGACGAAGATACAGATGATAGGTGTTCCCAAGAATAATCTGCGCCTTGATCTCGTCTTCCAAGTCCCTGATATGCGTGGCTTTAACACTTCCCACTGTCCCGACAGGCATGAAAATCGGGGTCTCGATTTCGCCGTGGTCGGTGGTCAGGATGCCGGCTCGCGCATTGCTTTTCGTATCGTTTTTTACTAATTCGTACCTCATCGAAAAATTTTGTGCAAAGGTAAGAAAGTTTTTGAATGGAAAGT
>JAUNNU010000093.1 GCA_030537295.1 Bacteroidia bacterium | reverse complement strand
ATGAACACATTATTTATTTTACTTCAGCAGCCTGCGGCGCAGCAAGGCGGCGGCTGGTCAGGAATCATCCTGATTGTCGCATTATTCATCGTTTTCTGGCTGTTCTTTATCAGACCACAAAACAAAAAACAGAAAGAAGCGCAGAAATTCCGCGACGCTTTACAGAAAGGTGACAATGTCGTCACAATCGGCGGCATCCACGGCAAAGTCGCAGAAGTGAAAGAGACAACAGTCTTTGTCACAGTTGACAACAACGTAAAAATCGAGGTTGAGAAATCAGCACTCGTCGCATCTCCGGCACAGGTCGGACAAGCTTAACAAACACCAAAAAGAGTTTAAGGTTTGTGACGGACACATCTTCGCCCGAACCTTAAACTCTGCCCTCATGTGATATGAAATCAACAGACAAAAATTCAAATATCAACCGGTTCGGAGGATTTCTGATATTTTTCAGCGTCGCCGCACTGTCATGGATAGTGATGAAATTGTCAAATGATTACACTATCACTTTGAAATTCAACGCCAAGTTTTCCGATGCACCGGCAAGCAGAATCGTCCCACAAAAAGATTACCCCATCGACGCGACAGTTACCGCCTCCGGATTCAAACTCCTGAAATATTATTTCAAACCAACAAATTCAAGAAACATAAATGTCACACTTAAAGATGCAAAATACAAGATTTTAAGCGACAACAGATATTCTGTGGGGAACACCCTTATAAAAGAATCAATTGCCGACTTCCTTGAAATCAACATTTACAACATCGAACTTCCACAGGCTGACTACATCTTTACGATGAACAAACTCGCATCCAAACGAGTCAAAGTCAACCTCCAAACCGACATCAGTTTCAAGAGCCAGTATAACATCTATGGCGAGCCGTCTGTATCACCGGATTCAATCACAATTTTCGGTTCATACGATGATATTAAAGACTTACAATTTGTAAACACCCAAACAATTGCAATGAGGAATGTCGTAGATGACATCAACGAATCCGTTGATTTGAAATTCGAAGACGAAACATACGCAGAAATTAAAAAAGTCGATGTAAATATCAGAGTTGAGAAATTCACCGAAGCAGAAATGACGATTCCAATCAACACGTTGGGTGTCAACAACTTGGTCATTTTCCCCGACAAGGCAAAAATAAAATACATCGTCGCTTTAGACGATTATCCGAACATAAGCACTTTGTCTTTCAACATCGAGATTGACACAACAAATTTCAAAACATTGGAGTTTTTGCCGCTAAAACCCGCCGTTTATCCGAACAACACATCCATTATCGGAATCTATCCAGATAAAGTCGAATATCTCATGACAAAATAAGACATGATAAAAATCGGCATCACAGGCAACATCGGCAGCGGAAAAAGTTTCATCTGCAACATATTTGAAAGAAAAGGAATTCCTGTTTTTTATTCCGATGACGAGACGAAACAATTGTATTACGATTCACAAATCAAACAACTGATTATCAATCGCTTCGGTGGAGATGTCTATTTAAAAGACGGAACACTTGACAAGAAGTTGTTGAGCAGTTTGATTTTCGGAAATGATGACAATTTAAAATTCATCGAAGACACGCTCTATCCTGCACTGTTTCAACGTTTTAACGAATGGTGTAAAAACCAGACTGCTTCATTTGTATTGTTTGAGTCGGCAATATTGTTTGAAAAAAAACTCACGGACCATTTCGACAAAATCATCTTCATTTCAGCACCAGAAAGCATTCGTATTCAACGTGTTATTGAACGCGACAAATGCACCGAAGACGTTGTAAGAGCGAGAATGTCACTGCAATGGAGCGACGAGACAAAAATCCCGAAAGCTGATTACGTGATTGTTCACGACGGGAATGATGATGTCGAGAAAGAAGTCGGAAAAATGATTAACGTTTTATCTCATACACAACGGAATCCTCATGAGCAGTAAACTCGCACAAACCTTCTTCTGCGAACAAACCCTCAAAACTCAGGTCTTCATCAACATCAGGCCAATAAATTCCAAGATACGTAAGCTGGAAATTTTCTCGTTCTGATTTCGTGGCGTTTGCAAGCCTTGGCCAATGAGAAAACGGGGTTTTGACAGTCAATCCATCAACTGTCCGGACATAAACATTTCCATCGTCCACCCAAACTTTCAAAACATATTTCTTCTTCATATCATTTATTTTTAAAAACTTTTCTCCATTTTTCAATAACCAAATCTTTTCTATCACTGACAATCTATTCTATCTCTTTGATTTCGCTAACTTTATAACCTTTGTTAAAAACCAATTCAACAGGTTCAATGTTTAGTTTCGCAGTATGACCATCTTTTTCGACATGTACATGAATTGGTTCATGATCATCCGAATAAAACATAAAACGATAGCCATTTAATATAAAAACAGTCGGCATAATTCCAAGTTTTTGATTCATTAAAATTTCCGCAAAGGTAATACGAAAAATCACTTTTGTCAAGTGTTTTTTCAATTATTTTACAAAAATTTCAAATTCGGCAATGTTGCACGATTTGGCATTGTCAGTGTTCCCTTTCGCAACAAATTTCACACGTTTACCAGAAATCGGCTCAAAACCAACCACCTGCTCAATCGGATTGTTTTTGATGTTTCCGAAAGCACCTTTTGAAACTAATTTTTCGTCAATATAAAACTCGTATTCGTTTATGTGTCTTGATGCATCACGGCCTTGTGACGGAAGATAAGAAAAACCAGTAATCATTTGAGTTTCATTAAATTCAAGTTCAACGACAGCGTTTTCCATCATCAGATAAGTAACTGAAAAGCCGGAACCGTCGTAAATCTTATTAAAGCCATTTTCGGGAGAAATCACCTTGAAACAATCGTGCGGCAAAGGCAACGTTTTTGTTGAAACCGCGCTTGACTTTCCTGAAACCGCATCAAAAGAGACGGCTTTTATCATGCCTTTATCATTGAAAATGAACGGATTGTCATATTTTTTCGCATTGTCACCGACAATGGGTGTTGAGCCATCAACAGTATAATAAATCGCAGCATTTTTGTCTGGCGACTCGATTGTCACAACATTTTCATAATTTCGGGAAATCGTCGGTTCCGACAGCAGCGCCGGAGCGCAATAAGCCTCTATGTTGCTGATACACAACGGACCACGGCTGTCTTCGAAATAAATCACGAGTTTGTCAAGTTCGACCGTGTTGAAGCGGACGATTCGTTTGTAACCGATAGTCGATGTCGTGTCGTAAGTCGGGATTTTGAACCATTCACCATTGAGTTCACCTTCCAAATAAAAAGACTTAACCCGTTGACCGAGAGCAATATATTCCTGAAGAAACACACGATTCATCATGACAGGTTTCTCAAATTCAAAAGCGATGCTTCCATACGGATAGTCATCATTTGTAGCCCAAAAAGTCTCTGGATTTCCGTCATTGACTTTTGAAGCGGAGAATTTGCATCCGCGCTCATCGTCGGCATAGACTTTCGCGTCGAGCAACAGATTGTTTTTCAATTCATTGGAAATTGTATGATAAAATTCCATCGCATGCAACGAATCCTGCGGATAAATCTTTCCGCTCAATCCGACAGGAAAATTAAGCAGGAGATTAGCGTTATGTCCGACGCTATTGTAATAAATATCAACGAGTTTCGCCAAAGTTTTGACTTGATGGTCTTCGCGTTGATGGTAGAACCAGCCCGGACGGATTGACACATCGACCTCGGCCGGAATCCAGAAATCACCGTTTTCACAGCCGTAAGTCAATTGGTTATAGTTGTCATCATCATTGAGCATCGCCCAGTTTGTCGCACCTGCCCAGCCTTGTTCGTTGCCGACCCAACGTATTGTCTGACAAGGTCCTCCGAAAATCATCGCATCTGGATGACGGCTGATGATTGTATCTTTAGCGCGTTGATAATCATAGTATTCGCGAGCGTTTATCGAGCGGCGTTCGTTCGCGCCGCCGTAATAACCCGTGCCTCCGTTGGCACCATCGAACCAGAATTCAAACAACGGACCGTAATTTGAAGTCAACTCATTGATTTGCCGATGATAAGTCTCGACATAGCCCGGAAAACCGTATTCGGCATTGTTCCTGTCCCACGGCGAGAGGTAAATCCCAAATTTCAGTCCGTATTTACGGCAGGCATCGGAAAGCTCACGAACCAAATCACCGTTTCCGTTTTTGTACGGCGATTTGCTTATATTGTAATCCGTTGATTTTGTTGGCCAAAGACAGAAACCGTCATGATGTTTTGCGGTGAGAATCACGCCTCTCATACCGCAGTTTTTGAGTGTCGCCGCCCATTGCTCACAGTCCAGATCCGTCGGGTTGAAAGTCGAAGCCGGAGTGTCGCCCCCACCCCATTCCAAGTCATTGAAAGTGTTGAGGCCGAAATGCACGAAAGCATACGTCTCCATCTGATGCCAGGCGATTTGCTCTGGACTCGGCACAGGTCCTATCGGTTCCGGTGCTTTTGTACATGAATGCAATAAAAATGAAGATATTAAAATTGTAAAAAATTTTTTCATTTTATATTGATGTTTTCGCAGTTATTTGTAATAAAAGGTTTTTTTTCGATTTGATTATATTGATAATCAGTGCTTTCAATTATAGTATTATTATAAAAATCAAAACCGTCAACACAATAAATATTTACAATTCTCGGATCGAAATGACGGAATACATTGTCATGTACACGAATATTTTTGTTATAACGACTTTTTTCTTTGTCTTTCCAGATGCCAGAGCCGACGGCGATTGTAGCCTTTCCCCAACTTGGCGAGCCGTAGCCGCAGTTATCAAAAACATTTCGGGTAATTTCGACATCGCGGACGCCGCTTTGCTCGAACCAAAACGAGCCGTCACCCTCAAAATATATCGGAGACCCAGGCACATGAAAATAATTCGAGTCGATGACGATTTTTCCACGCGAGCCGAGCAGAAGCCCACGTGCGCGATTTGAACGAATCGTGCAACCTTTTATTAATACATCAGGATAATACGAAGTCTGAGCCACCACAAAACCCTCCTCAACGTCAGCACTGATTGGCTCTTTCAACGTTATCTCAGCGTATTCTTTGTTAATTATTTTCACATCCTCAACAATATTTTGTTCAACAGTAATCAAATTAGAATTATTGACAATTTCAATATTTAAACCCTTTTTAAAATAATAAAAACCGAATTGCGCTTCATACACTAATTTGACAGTCAATTTTTTTTGATATTCAACTTTAACGATTTGATTATAAATTCCATGAATATTCGTCGCATCATCCTTTTGATTTTCAAAAAGACAGTCAATCATTCTGATATATCCGCCGCAATTTGCGAAATGTGTTGCATCAGCGGTAGCACTTACTATACGATTCTTATTCGGAGCAGGAGTAACATTGCATTTATTTAATTCAATATTCATCGAACGTTGAGCGACGAAAGCCATGCCGCCGGTATGATAGACATTGACATTTTTAATCATAATGTTACTGCAATCTGAAATCACAAAACACGGCACCAACCGATGTCCGCAGCCGAAGACGAAAATGTTTCCCGGAGTTCCTTTGAGTCCGCCTTTATACAATCTAACATTATTATTTTCAATACGTTCCGCCTTTATCGTACCATCAACCCAATAGTCGTAAGCACCCAAAGACGGCTCACGTTTCTCCTTGTCAAACTCAAGCATCAAGTTGAAATTGTCATAACCAGTAGGCTTATTTGTAAAATAAATACAATCATTCATGATTTCAAACGGAAATTCATTTTCATCAAAATGGACATCGACAAAATCATTATCTATTGAAATAATCTCAGCCTCGGAATGAAATGGCGTAGTATAATCAATTGAAACTCCGCTAATTACAATATTATTTGAATAATTCAATAGAAAAGGCACGACATATCCGACAAAATCAAGATGAGTATCATTTCCGCATATTTCCAAATTTTCAAAACCAGAAAGATCAAAAGCAATGCGTTTCATGCCTTCATCGTTGTTGGTGACGAAGCAATAACGTTCAAAAGCATAATCGCCTTTAACTTGAAAACAACCAGAAGGAAGAACTAATTTATTAGAGTTCAATGCATTACAATCTTCAATCGCCTTACGAATGGCTGGCATGATGTCATCCTGCATTTCAGATGTGATATAATCCTGTAAAAAAATCGTTTTCGTCTTGTTTTTACACGACGTTGTCATGAAAAACATCGAAATAATCAATGTAACTAAAAGATTATCAATAAGTTTAATTTTCATTATGCCTCCATTAATTTTCAACAAAGGTAACAATATTTTTTAAATAAAAAATTTGTGAAAATGAAAAAAATCTCCTAATTTTGGCGTTTCAAATTTGGATATTAACTTTAATAAATATTGAGCATGAAAAAATTTTACCTTACTATTGCGGCACTGTTATTAAGTTTTGTTGGTTTTTCGCAAATCATTGTAAATGAAGGATTTGAAAGCGGAAACGCTGACGGTGCAGCACCTGTCGGCTGGATTTGTGACGACGACGGCTGGCGTTGCGGCTTTCAGGAACAAGACCACAACCGCATCCCGCATTCAGGCGACTGGTACGTTTACGCCAAGTACAACCGCGAGAAATGGATGTATAAAGAGATTACAACCGAAGCCAATTCAGTTTACAGGATTTCGTTCTGGTATGTGACAAACGGTGTCGGGCATTTTGATTTTGAAATCAAAGCCGGAAACGCTGCGAATCCGGGCAGCATGACGACCACGATTTTGTCTGAAACAGTCATCAACAACACTGAATATCAATACATGACGTTGATTTACGAAAGTGCGACGGCAGGCACAAAATACATCGGATTCCATTACACAGCCGACAATCTGACTTGGTATCTCTCGCTCGACGACATAGTGATTGAGAAGACCGAGCCATACAATTTCGCAGCCGAACCACTCACGCCCGACACCACCGTCTATTTCGGCGAATACGGGCATTTCCGTTTCAACGTCTCAAACACAGGTTCTGAAGTCGAGACCATCAGTTTTTACAACATATCTGGTGATTATCAGAATGTTACATTCTCAAAAGATGGAAACACAATCACAACATACGACATTCCTGTCGGTGCCACGCTGGAGTTCACTGCACACGGACAGCTCCCGATGAACCTCAGCCCGAACCAATATGTCATCTTGCATTTTGACATCACATCAATGCACAACACACATTTGGAGACATTAGTTTTCACGGGGACAGCCTTGAAGCCGATTGACCAGTTCCCGCTGATGGAAGGCTTTGATGGAGAGACGTTTCCGCCGTTCGGATGGCAGAATGTCTGTCTCGTCGGCGACGAGGTCTTCGAGCGTTTCACCGTCGGCGAATGGCCGATGTGCGAGCCGCATAACGGCAGCGACGCGATGGCGAGATATTACAGCTATCTTTCTGATGTCGGCGACGGCGCGATGCTCGTGTCGCCGAAGATGCAACTCAGCACCACCGACAACATCGTCCGCTTCTGGATCTTTAGAAATTACAACAGCTGGCAGAAGTCGGACAGAATCAACGTCTATTACTCCCCGACTCCGTCTGTCGAAGGCGCAACGCTTCTCGGCACGGTCCACCGTCACACGGAGCTTGAGCCTGTTGTTGAAAACGTTGACGACTGGTATGAATACAGCTATTCTTTCGACAGCCCTGAGGGTTACGGTTTTGTCATTTTTGAGGCAGTGAGCGACAGAGGCTGGAACCTTTTCATTGACGACATCTTCGTCAACTCGACGACCATTGACAACGACCCGCCGACGGTTGTTTCAGTCGCCGGGACGCAGCAATGGACCGATACCGATATGGAAATCACAATCAGAATTTATGACGAGTCGAATGTTCCTGATGAGATGGAAGCGACATATACCATTGACGGTCAGTCACATAATGTCATATTCCATAAGTCATCGAAGAGCAACTACGACTTTGTCGGCGCGATTCCGGCGCAGCCGAACCACACCACCGGCGAAATCGTTTTCCAACTTGAAGACGAACTCGGACATACCGCCACATCTGATTCATACGAAATCCATTGGGACTGGCAACGTCCACTCCTGCTCGAAGGCTTTGAAGGAGAGCAGTTCCCGCCGCAAGACTGGCTGATGGAGTCGGCGAACATGAGCTGGTTCGTCTGGTCAAGAGTCGGGACGACATATTACACCGACAGCGACAATTATGAATATGTCGTCGTCCCGAAGCAAGGCGTAAAACAGGCCGCCCTCGAATGGGACTACACCGATGAGGCCGGGATGCAAGATGAGCAACTCATCTCGCCGATGCTGACAATAGACCGCCCGACGGCACTCAGCTTCGAGACGTTCTGCCACTACGGATTCCCATATCACGACCATTTCACGGTGAGCATCCTCAACACCAACACAGGCATGTGGAACGAGGTCTGGGACGCCGCCGACCTATCATTTGGAATAAACCAATATGACGAGAAAGTGAACATCGACCTCTCTGATTATCAAGGACAAAACATCAGAATCAAATGGCGCGGTTATAATTCAGACGCCTCGCAGCTCTGGTATTCGTGGTTCATCGACAATGTGAAAGTCGTGCCAACAGACACCATTGATGCCATTGATGAAATTTCATTGACCGAAGCAACGGTTTACCCGAATCCTTTCTTTAACACATTGACAATCAAAGCAGAAGAAATAATCCAACACATAAATATTTACAACGTTCTCGGTTTGAAAGTTGACGAGGTCATTCTCAACAACAAAGAAGCCGTCATCGACCTTTCAAAGCTGAATGTTGGAATGTATATGATTGAAATCATCTGCAAAAACGGAAAAACGATTAAATCAGTAATCAAAAAATAACTATACGAATGGATACAAAGGAAATCAAATCAAAGTTCAACTCATTGTTTGGCAACGAGTTTCGTGTTTATACATCACCAGGTCGTGTTAATTTAATCGGCGAGCACACCGACTACAACGGTGGTTTCGTGTTCCCAGGCGCCATCGACAAAGGCATCTACGCCGCCATCAACCCAAACGGCACCGACAGAATCCGCGCATTTTCAATGGATTACGGCGCAATGTCGGAGTTTGGGATGACGGAAGCCGACGCCCCGAAACAGCAATGGGCGCGTTACATCTTCGGTGTCGTCCGCGAGATGCAGAAACGTGGTTTCGAGCCCAAAGGCTTCGACACGGTTTTCGCCGGCGATGTGCCGCTCGGAGCAGGAATGTCGTCATCGGCAGCACTGGAAAGCACATTTGCCAACGCATTGAACGACATATATAATTGGGGTATCGACAAGTTCGAGCTCGCCCGCATCGGGCAATCGACCGAACACAACTACTGCGGCGTGAAATGCGGCATCATGGACCAGTTCGCCTCCGTCTTCGGGAAAGAAGGCCATCTCATGCGTCTCAACTGCGCCACGATGGAGTTCGAGTATTTCCCATTCAACCCGAAAGGCTACAAAGTGGTGCTTCTCGACACCGTCGTGAAACACGAACTCGCATCGTCGGCCTACAACAAACGCCGCGAGTCGTGCGAGAACGCCTGCGCTCATATCAAGGCTAAACATCAGGAAGTCAATTATTTAAGCGATGCCACGATGCCGATGCTTGATGAGGTCAAGAACGAGATTTCAAACGAAGACTACATGCGTGCGAAATACGTCATCGGCGAGAAACAGCGCGTCCTTGATGTCTGCGCCGCCCTTGAAAAAGGCGATTACGACACCGTCGGCGACCGCATGTACGGCACACACTACGGCATGAGCAAAGAATATGAGGTCAGCTGCGAAGAGCTTGATTATCTGAATGATATAGCGAAAGAATGCGGTGTCACCGGCTCGCGCGTCATGGGCGGCGGCTTCGGCGGCTGCACCATCAACCTCGTGAAGGAAGGTCTTTATGACAAGTTCATCGCCACGGCGAAAGAGAGATTCAACAAAAAATTCGGCCACGAGCCTAAGGTTTATGACGTGGTTATCTCCGACGGCGCAAGGAGGCTCGAATAGACGAACAGCGAGCGGTTCCACATCCGTAGATAAACAATTGAAAATATTAAAATTACAATAAAAATGAAACCAACATTATTAGTTTTAGCAGCTGGAATGGGCTCACGTTACGGAGCTCTGAAGCAGATGGACGGTGTAGGCCCGAATAACGAAGCCATCCTCGATTATTCGATTTTTGACGCAAAACGCGCCGGCTTCGGCAAGGTCGTTTTCGTCATCCGCAAGGATTTCGCGGAAGCGTTCGAGAAAATCAACAACACGGAGCGTTTCGGGATGCCGGTGGAATATGTCTATCAGTCGTTGGACAAGTTGCCGGAAGGTTTTTCGATTCCAGAAGGCCGCATGAAGCCTTGGGGCACAGGCCACGCAGTCTTGATGGCAGCCGATGTCATCAAAGAGCCGTTCGCGGTCATCAACGCCGACGATTTCTATGGAAAAGAGGCATACGAGGTTATGGCTCAATATCTTATGGAATGCGAAGGCAAGAAAGGCGCATATTCGATGGTGGCATATAAATTGAGAAACACCTTGTCGGACTTCGGCACCGTGTCGCGCGGAGTCTGCACTCAGAACAGATGCCATTACCTCCAGACCATCGTCGAACGCACGTCGATAGCGAAGACAGCCGACGGTGCGGCATACACCGATGAGACCGGCGAACACGCCTTAGACCTCGACACATTAGTCTCGATGAACTTCTTCGGCTTCACGCCCGACTTCCTCGGACACCTCGCCGACGGCTTCAAGACATTCCTCCAAGGCCCGGCACAGACCAACATCAAGGCTGAATATTACATCCCGCTGGAAGTCAACAACCAAATCAACAGCAAGAACGCCAAACTCAAAGTGCTTTCGAGCGATGCCGTATGGTTCGGCGTGACCTACAAAGAAGACAAGCCCGATGTTATGAAGAAAATCGTCAACCTGATTGACAAAGGCGTTTACCCCAACAAACTCTGGTAGTCATGGAGATTAAGAAAAAGAAAACAGAAAACAGCGACGACTCAAGAATAATATCAATAGTTGACCTCATGAAAGATATGAAGACCGTTCAGACATTCAAGCTGACGAACAAGTTAGGCGCGTCCGTCACGTTGTGCAACATCGGCGCGGGCATCGTCTCCGTCGTCGTCCCCGACAGGAACGGCAAGATGCGTGACGTCGTCCTCGGCTACAAGAACCTTGAAGACTACGTCGGCGACGGACCGTGCGCGGGCAAGGTGCCGGGACGTTTCGCGAACAGAATCAACCACGGGCAGTTCAGCATCGACGGGAAGAATTATCAGCTCGTGCTTAACACCAGCGACGGCAAACATCATCTTCACGGCGGACCGGAAGGATTCGCGAACCAATACTGGGAAGGCAGACAGGTCGGCGACAAAGTGGAGTTCACGTATTTCTCGAAAGACGGCGAGGCAGGCTACCCGGGCAACCTCACCGCAAAGGCGGTTTACAGCTGGAACGACGACAACGAGATAACACTCGAACTCTCGGCCACGACCGACGCCCCGACAATACTGAACCTCACCAACCACACCTATTTTAACTTAAAAGGTGAAGGCAACGGCAACATCTTAGACCACAAGATGAAACTCTTCGCGCAGAACTATCTCCCCGCCACCGACGAACTCATCACGACAGGCGAGGTCGCCACGGTCAAAGGCACTCCGATGGACTTCACTGAGCCGAAACTCATCGGCAAGGACATCAACGAGAAGTTCGACGCCTTGATCAACGGCAAGGGCTACGACAGCTGCTGGGTCATCGACGGCTACAAGAAAGGCGAGATGCATCAGGCGGCGGCACTCATGAGCGATGAGTCGGGAATAAAAGTCGAGCTGTTCACCACGCAGCCGGGCGTGCAGTGCTACACCGGCAACTGGCTCAGCGGCTGCCCGACAGGCAAATGCGGCAAGAGCTACGAGGACTACGAAGGTGTCGCCTTGGAATGCCAGGCTCTCCCCGACTCCCCAAACAAGCCCAACTTCCCGAATGCAGTGCTGCGACCGGGAGAAGAATACAGACAAACGATAAAATTTAAGTTTTCAAATTTTTAATTTTTTAACACGAGTTTCACAAGTTTGGAACACAAGTTTCACA
>JAUNNU010000092.1:10643-12116 GCA_030537295.1 Bacteroidia bacterium | reverse complement strand
AAACACCGCAAAAATAGAATATGTTTTTCACTTTTGCAAGTTTTTTTTGAAAAAAAATTATTTTTTTATCAAAAATTTCAGCCTACCTGAAAACAAATCCAAATCGGCAAAAAAAATCATTACGCTATCTTACAATTTCAAGCACCTTTTTCATTATATCGGTGTTATCCATGATTCCGCTGAAATTTTCGGCTCCAGGGCCAAAAGCGAAAACCGGCACCATGACAGGAGTGTGGCCATTTGTGCAAAAGCGGAAATTAGTCTTGGTATATTTGTTTTCTGGGTCAATAATTGTCAGGCCTCCGGTCTCGTGGTCAGCCGTCACTATCACAAGCGTGTTCGGATTCTTCTCGGCGAAATCAAGCACCACATTGATGGTTTTGTCAAAATCCCTCATCTCCTCGATCAGATATGCGGAATCGTTGGCATGACATGCCATGTCAATCTGCGAACCTTCAACCATCATGAAAAATCCGTTTTCATTGTCTTTATTAAGAATTTCGAGTGCTTTTGCCGTCGCATCAGGCAAAAAATCGCCGCGTTTTGACACTTTCGGAAGATGTTTCCTGCTCGCGATAACAGCGACTCTCTCCTCTCCTTCAGCGATTTGCGACAACGAGTCGTAAACAGCCCAGTCGGAACGCCTCATCACCTCAATCAAATCACCATTATCTTTCCTTTCATTGAAATATTTCCGGCCGCCAGCGATGATGACATCCAGATTTTCGCAGTTTACAATTTCGGAAGTGATTTCCTCATATTTTTCCCTATCGATGTTATGTGCGAGAAAAGCCGCTGGCGTGGCATGTGAGGCAAAGCAAGTGACGACGACACCTGTTTTCTTCCCTTTTTCCGCCAACAGATCAAGCAGACTCGGCACAGGAATGCTGTCGGCGGTCATCCCGATCATGTGGTTATTCGTCTTATGGCCTGTCGCAATCGCAGATCCGGCGGCGGCAGAATCGGTGATTTTATTCGAAGCAGAGCGTGTAATGGCGTAACCCGTATATGGAAAACGCTCGAAAGAAGTGCGATTTTCGCTTACCAACATCAAAGAACACACCTGTGCGATGCCCATTCCGTCGCCTATCATAAGCACCACATTTTGAGGCGAATTGGCATTTCCATTGTTACGCGAGTTGGTTTCATAATTTTCGCAAGATGTTGATAACATTATAGTTACAACCAACATTAAAGACAAGAATCTGTTCGTTTTCATTACACGTTTATTTTCCGCAAAGGTAATAAAAATCATAAAAAAAACAACAAAGATTGCATTCAAAAATTTTTTCAAAAAAAATGTTGTGCGTAACAAAAAACGATGTATCTTTGCACTCGCAAAACCACAGAACACGGAGAGGTGGGTGAGTGGCTGAAACCAACAGTTTGCTAAACTGTCGTAGCCCCTAAGGCTACCGGGGGTTCGAATCCCCCCTTCTCCGCTCCGTTTCGGGGCATAGCGCAGTCCGGCTA
>JAUNNU010000092.1:0-10543 GCA_030537295.1 Bacteroidia bacterium | reverse complement strand
GCGCACCTGCTTTGGGAGCAGGGGGTCGCAGGTTCGAATCCTGCTACCCCGACAAAATTCGGAAAAATCATACAAGTTCATGGGTTTTCGGGGCATAGCGCAGTCCGGCTAGCGCACCTGCTTTGGGAGCAGGGGGTCGCAGGTTCGAATCCTGCTACCCCGACAAGATGAAGGTTCTCTGACGAGAATCTTTTTTTATTGTAAGACAATTATCAAATACTTGGAAATTTTTTAAACTCCAAACAATATTCATTAAAAGCGCAACGCAAATTCTGTTACTGAAACATACTTTATTTCGGCAAACAAAATGTCATAATCGCATTTTCAAAATCTTTACCATCTCATCAACAGCCGCGAACATCGCCACAACGATAATTACAATAAAAATCAAATCTCTTCAACCACATCGTTCTCCTCCTCATAATAATAGGAGTAATCGATGCCTTTCATAAAAATCTGGCGGTCATCGATTTTGTCGGTCAAGGCGTTTTGAAGTAATTGTTTTATGTTTGCACTGCTCACCACGCTTTTAGACATCGCGTTAAGATATTGATATTTATCGATTTTACTCCAGTCGATGCATTTCCCGAGTTTATTCTTCAACAATATATCCAACCATATTCGGGTGCTGCGTCCATTTCCCTCACGGAAAGGATGAGCCACATTCATCTCAACATATTTGTCAATAATTTCATCAAATGTGGATTGAGGCATTCTTTCAACATATTCAATGGTTTGCGGTAAGAAACGCGCCATTGCGAACTGAAAACCGCCCTTTGCAATGTTCACAGTCCTCATCTTTCCCGCAAAGTCGTATAAACCGCCCCAAATATAAGCGTGGATCTGCTGAAGACCTCTGAAAGTGCCGACTTCTATTGTGTTTATAAGTCCACTTTCAAACAAGGTGTATGCCTTTTTCTTGCTCTGCCCGTCAATCGAACTATCGCTATAAGTGAACCAATCAAGGAATTTCGAAGCGCGTGTGTTTGGAAATCGTTTCGCAAGCGTTATCACACCTTCGCTGTCGAGGACATCCGTCAGGCGTTTCTTCCCATCAGGAGCGACCAATTTCAACTGGTTAGTGGCACTAACCAGTTCGTCATTCTCATTTTTCAGTTTGGTTTTCAAGTACTTCCAGTAGTTTCGGTTCTTTTCATAAACATCCTGTTGATTCAAAACCCCGACTATATCAAGTACTGAAAACCACCACTTTGAATGCTCTTCATCCCATATTGCACGAACCTCTCTGTCCTCAAAAAACCGTATCGAAATCTTTTCCGAACCCATGATTTGTTAAATTTTAAAATGCAAAGATAAGCATTTTTTCAGGTTTTCGCAAGGACATTTCAAGGTATTTTTCTGCTTTAAAACGCCGCCTTCATCTTAGACATCGCCTTTTCGACAACGCTTCTCGGACAGGCGAGATTCATCCGCAGACACTGCTCGCCTTCCTTGCCGAACTCCTTGCCGTTGTTCAAGCCAAGACCGGCTTCGAAAATCATCTTATGGTTAAGTGCCTCGTTATCAAGTCCGTAAGCCGAGAAGTCAAGCCACAACATATAAGTTGCCTCCGCCTTGTGAACCTTCACCTTCGGCAGCTCACTGCCAATGAAGTCAACAACATAATCAATATTACCTTTTATATATTGAAGCAGTTCCTGAAGCCACTCCTCCCCTTTTTCCATCGCCGTTTTTGTTGCAATCTTGCCAAAGATGTTTCCGAGGTCGATTTCTGTATTATGCACATAATCAACGAATTGCTTGCGCAAATTTTCATTTGGCACGATTATTGACGAAGTCGCCATCCCAGCGATGTTGAACGTCTTGCTTGCGGCGTGGGCCGTGATGCTGTGCTGCGCGAACTCCTCGCAGATCGAGGCGAACGACGTGTGTTTGAAACCGGGAAGCACAAGGTCGCAATGGATTTCGTCGGAGAAAACGAGGACGTTGTTTCTCATGCAAATCTCACCGAGTTTCTGGAGTTCCTCACGCCGCCAACTGCGACCCACAGGATTATGAGGATTACTGAGAATCAACATCTTGGCGGTTTTCGCTTGTTTCTCAAGAAGCTCGTAATCCATCACGAAACCGTTTTCGGTTTCAATGAGCGGATTAAGAACGAGCTTTCTGCCGTGACTTTCGACTGCATGGAAAAACGGCGGATAGACTGGTGGTTGGATTATGACTTCGTCGTTTTCTTTCGTCAGACCCATGACCGCCATGTTGAAGGCGCATACCACGCCAGGCGTGTAAGAGATCCATTCTTTTTTCACGTCCCATCCGTGACGGCGATGAATCCAATCCGCAACTGCTTGATAATAAGAGTCTTCGCGGAAGGTGTAACCATAAACATCGCCTTTCGCGCGTTCAATGACGGCATCGCGGATAAAGTCGGGAGTGCGGAAATCCATATCGGCGACCCACATCGGAATCACATCCGGGTTTCCAAAGACATTGTTTCTTAAATCATATTTAACGCATTGTGTGTCAACGCGATTTATCACTTCGTCAAAGTTGTACTTCATAGTTTGTAAAGTTATAAAGTTATTGAGTTTGTAAAGTTTATTAAAGTAAAAAATTTACGGTTGCAAAAATGAGACTTTTTTTCAAAACAAACACTATTTTTTTCAAAAAAATATGTAACTTTGCGGATTATTTTTAAAAAATGAAAAAACGGCTATTTTTAATATTATCTTTTATAATCTTTTCCATGACCAACATCAAAGCGCAGCAGTCGGGAATTTTTGGATTGGTGAAAGACACTGATACTAAAGAGGTTATGATTGATGCGGCGATATATATCGATTCGCTGCAAATCGGGACGACGACCAATGAAAACGGTTATTATGAGTTGCAGCTCAACGCCGGAAAATATAAAATCCGTTATTCGTATCTTGGCTATCACAATTACGAGACCGTTGTTGTTGTTGAAAAATCACGGAAAAGGGTCAATGTCGAGATGAAGATGGAAAGCCAGCTTCTTGAAAATGTGATTGTCACGAGCAAGAAAAAAGACGCGAACGTCAGGGAGCTTGCCATGAGTGTCCAGAAGTTGGAGATGGTGAAAATCAGGAAGATACCGGCGTTGATGGGCGAAGTTGACGTGATAAAGGCGATACAGCTTCTTCCTGGAGTCCACGCAGCGAGCGAAGGGTCGTCGGGTTTCAGCGTCCGCGGCGGCTCGCCCGACCAGAACCTCATCATTTTAGACGACGCGCCGGTTTACAACGCATCGCATTTCCTTGGTTTCCTTTCAGTTTTCAACAATGACGCCGTAAAAGACGCCACCTTATTCAAAGGTGACATCCCGGCGAACTACGACAGCCGCCTGTCATCGGTCTTAGACATCAAGACCATTGACGAAATTCCCGACAGGTTTTCTATGACCGGCGGCATCGGCATTCTCACAAGCCGAATCATGCTCAATATGCCCTTCAACAAGCAACGCACGTCTGTAATGCTCGCAGGCAGAATCACTTACGGCGGACTTATCGCAAAAGCAATGTTGCGAAATCTGACAGAAACAAGCCTGTATTTCTACGACCTTAACGGGAAAATAACACACGTTTTCAACAAGAACAACCGTATTTATCTTTCAGTTTACAACGGGTACGACATGGTTTGGATGGAAAACCTATTCGGACTCGGATACGGCAACACTAACGTCACCACGCGCTGGAACCATATTTTCGGCGACAAACTGACTTCAAACCTGTCGCTGTTCTACACAAAATATAAGTACAACATTGACATCAACGCCAATCCATACGACTTCAGTGTCAACGCCGGCATAACCGATTTCTCCCTGAAATACGATTTAACCTGGCTCATAAATTCAAAAATGACCGCAAAGTTCGGATTATCATCGACTTACCATCAGTATCTTATCGGAGAATTAGATGACAGGACAGGTGTCGCCGCAACATACGCGGAGATAAATACAAATGAAAAACTGAATAGGAAAGCCTTGGAATCGGCACTGTACTTTACAAACGAACACAAGATAACTCCTTTGTTTTCATTACGTTATGGGTTAAGGCTTACAATGTTCAACAATATCGGGGCCGAGACGCTTTACCTTTTCGATGAAGATCACAAATGGGTTGACTCCGCCGTTTACAAAAGAGGCGAGATTTTCCACACCGAGGCGCATCTTGAGCCGAGAATCGCGGCGATTTACCAAATCGGAGCCACATCATCAATCAAGGCATCTTATTCAAGGACAGTGCAATACGCACAGTTGGCGACGAACTCGACAGGCGGGCTGCCGTTTGACGTGTGGTTCCCCACAAGCCCGAACATCAAGCCGCAAAAATGCGACCAGTTCGCCGCCGGTTATTTCAGGAATTTCCGTGGCAACGACATCGAGACATCCGTTGAATTATTCTACAAGAACCTCACCGATGTCATCGATTTCACTGATAACGCCTTTTTCTACGGCAACGCTTTGATTGACGGCGAGGCAAGAATCGGGAAAGGACGCGCTTACGGGGTCGAATTGCTCGTAAAGAAAAACTACGGCAAGTTCACAGGCTGGATTTCATACACTTACAGCCGCTCGTTCCGCACCGTCAAAGGCATCAGCCACGACGAGGAATATAGGTCGCCATACGACCGTCCGCACAATATCAGCATCGTGCTGAACTACGCATTCTCCGACAGGTTCGACGTTTCCGCAAACTGGGTTTACAACACAGGCCAGCCGGTGACGCTGCCTTACGGGAAATACACCGTCGATGGCGTGACATATTCTATTTACAACGGCTACAGAAACCAAAGCAGATACCCTGATTATCATAGACTTGACCTCTCCGCCAACCTGAAATGCAAACCACGCAAACGCTGGCAGGGCGAATGGAGTTTCTCGGTCTATAACGCTTACGCCCGCCACAACACATGGGCGATAATCTTCTCAAGCGGCGAAAACAACGACATAAAGACAGAAAGCATGTATCTGTTTTCAGTGGTGCCATCGGTGACTTACAACTTTAAGTTTTAAAAATGAAAAAAATGAAGAAACACATATTAATAATAGGTATAATTCTTCTCGGATTAGTGTCATGCAGAGAGAATATTGACATAAAACCTGTTGAAGGTGAACAACTTATCGGCGTTTACGGCTCAATAACCGATGAGTTAAAGAAACACAGTATCACATTGAGCAGGACAATGCAGTTCTACGAGGAAGGAGAACCCGAAATGGTTTCCGACGCATCGATTTTTGTCCATGACGGATTTGACACTATCTGGTACGAGGAAACCGAAGATAAAGGCATTTATCAAACAATGACAGAGTTTGCAGGTGTTTCAGGCCACACCTACCATTTGTCCGTTGACCTTCCCGAATACGAAGGCGGCGGTCATTATTTTGCGCAAAGCACAATGCTTCCGAACATCGAAACCATTGATTCTATTGTGATTAAGCAATATCAGATTGCAAATGTGATTTTCAACAACGTGCTTGGACTTTATCCGTATTTCCAGTCTTTAAATGACGATGACATTTATTACATGGTCAAAGTGGCTGTAAATGACAGCATTGCAGGCGGCGACAAAATCACGAATTGCGGAATATACAACCTCGGTGGCATGTCGGGCTGGTATGTGAACGGAGAATTGATGGCAAAGCTTGCCGGAGAGATTCCTGTATGGAGTTTCGCCGACGAAGGAGGCAGCAGCGACACCCTCGAAATCCTTCATCACGGCGACACCGTGAGACTGGATTTGTCTGTAATTTCATCAGGATACGCCAATTATGTCTCCGACATTTCATCGAGCAACGGAAGCAATCCTATGCTCGGAATACCGTCAAATGTGTGTACAAATATATGTCCTGAAGGCAGGGCTGTCGGCTATTTTTATACAGCCGCAACAAAAAACAAAGCTATAATTTATTGAAAAATAATATTTTACAAATAATTTTATTTTTGCGAAAAATTTTGTTGCTTGTATTGAAAAAAATTGTAATTTTGCACTCGCAAATCCAAGGGGGAGTCGCATAGCGGCAATTGCAACAGACTGTAAATCTGTCCTCGGATGAGTTCGGTGGTTCGAGTCCACCCTCCCCCACGAAATGCAACGAGAGAACGGTCACAAGCCGTTCTTTTTTTGTTGAAAAAACTTTTCATTTCAAACCAATATTCCAAACATTTTAATTACTTTTGCACTTTAAAATATTTTTATCATGGCAAAGAAATTAAATCCGGAAGACTACTCTCTTCCATTGGAAAAATCTCTCAGTGAACAGATTTACAACGCATTACAAGGAAATATCGTTGAACAGATAGCAAAGATTGCGAAAGTTCAAAACCCGATAAACGACTACAGAAGCATACTCGAAGGCCACAGTTTCAAAGTCGAAGAAGGTACGCTTCCTCATTATTACAACATGTTTCACGAAATCAAGGAGAAACTTTGTTTTGAAGGCGACATCGATTTTTACATCACAGGTGATTCAAGCGTCAACGCTTTCTCGATTTGCTCGATGAATCCGGAAGAGCCTAACATCATCAATGTAAACTCTTCACTCATAGAACTCATGACTGACAACGAGTTACGTTTTGTCGTCGGTCACGAAATGGGACATTTGATTAACGGAAACACAAAGCTCACACGTCTCATCAACTTCGTATATCCCGGTGACGCGGAAGCACCTGTCACGCTTCAATATAAAATCAGACTTTGGGGACAGCTCAACGAACTCATCGCCGACCGTTACGGTTTCCTCGCGATGCCCGACATAAACGTCTGTATATCAGCGTTTTTCAAGATGGCTTCGGGACTTGATTTTGAAAAAATGAAGGTCAACATCGACAAATTCATCGAAGAAAACAGAAAACGCCTCGACTTCTTCCGCAACGACAAAGGCTTGAATTTCGACGTGCATCCTGTCAACCCGATAAGAGTTGAAGCATTGTATGACTTCTCAAAAAGTGTATTTTTCAAAAAAGGCGGTTCTTCCCGTGAGAAGCTGCAAGAAGAAATGGACGATTTGATTTCTATCTTGTTGAGGGTCAGGAATTCAGAACTCGACTCGCACATGGCCGACTTCATCGCCTCGGCCGGTTTGATGATGGCGACATCTGACGAAGGCGCGACAAACGAAGAGATTGAGGTCATCCTTGAAGAACTTTCAGCGACGAAGATTTTCCCGATGGACTTCCTCGAAAAAGTCTCGAAAATGGATCCAAATGAAATCAGCAAGATGTTCTCTGATTCGGTGAACAAAATCATGGAAATCAACCCGAACCTGCGCGAAGCAATGTTCCTTTACCTGATTTCAATCGTAATGGCCGACAAGGAAATCAACGGTGACGAAATCAATTTCCTGCTGAACATCGGCGAACAGGCTCTCGGTTATTCGCAAATGGAAGCCGCAAACATACTTCTTGCAGTAATCCAGAGACATTACACCCCGAAGATGACAGACCTTTATTAAAAGGTTATCATGAGATTTTGTTTTTCAAAATTCAATTGGGAGTAAAGATACCGTCAATTAGAGAGAAAAAAGCAAGCGTCATTTGGTCGCAAAATCGAGAAATCGCCAAGTTTTTTGCGTGATTTTGAAAACGAAACAGCATCAAAAGTCAGATGTGTGGTACATGATTGAGCGGTTTGATATGAGTATCAATTTGATTTTCAAACAAATAAATAAAAGAAAAATATTTTTCATTTTTTGCTTGACAAATCTAAAAAAGCTGTATCTTTGCAGCGTCAATCACGGAGGGAACGTGAAAGGCGAATTGGACTAGTAGCTCAATTGGATAGAGTCCCTGACTACGGATCAGGCGGTTGTGGGTTCGACTCCCGCCTAGTTCACGAAAGGCAACGAATTGAAGTCGTTGCCTTTTTCATTATAAAATGTCACAAGAGATGGGAATTTACGTCAACGACACAATATGCGCAGTCTCAACGGCCTCCGGAATGGGCGCCATCGCTATCATAAGAATCTCCGGCGAGAGAAGTCACGAAATAACACTTTCTGTTTTCAGGAAGAAAACAGGCGCGTTGAATATCAGCGATATAAAGGCTTACAAAGCGTATTTCGGTGAGATTTTCGACCCGAAATCAGAAGACATGATTGACGAGGTCCTCGTTACGTTTTTCAAAAATCCCCACTCCTACACCGGCGAAGACTCTGTTGAAATCAGTTGCCACGGCTCTGTTTACGTCCAGCAGAGAATCCTCGAACTCCTTGTAAACCAAGGTGGACGTCTTGCCGAACCGGGCGAGTTCTCGAAACGCGCCTTCATCAACGGGAAACTCGACCTGACGCAAGCCGAGGCCGTCGCCGACCTCATATCATCGCAGAACGAGGCATCGCACCGAATCGCCGTCAACCAACTCAAAGGCGGGTTCTCGAAAGAACTGAAGGAGCTTCGTGCCAAACTTCTCGACCTCACCTCGCTTCTCGAACTCGAACTCGACTTCTCGGAAGAAGACGTGGAGTTCGCCGACCGCACCCAGCTCCGCGATATTTTAAACGAGTCGTTGACACATATCGGAAAGCTAACTGATTCATTCAGATTAGGTAACGCCATTAAAAACGGAATCCCTGTCGCCATCGTGGGCGAGACAAACGCCGGAAAAAGCACGTTACTGAACGCCATCCTCGGCGAGGAACGCGCCATCGTCTCCGACATCGAAGGCACCACACGCGACACCATCGAGGAGACTTTCAACATCGATGGGACGCTTTACCGTTTCATCGACACCGCCGGAATACGTGAGACATCGGAGACAATCGAAAAAATCGGCATCGAGCGCACCTTCCGCAAAATCTCCGAAGCCGACATCATCCTTGGAATGCTCGACCTCACCAAAGGCTACGAGAACGTCTGCAAGGCGGCGGAACTGATCATTTCGAAAATCGATTCTGAAAAGCAAACTCTGCTGCTGATTGGCAACAAGCGCGATTTGGCCGTCTCCTTCCCTATTTCACAATTACAAGAATCGTACCAAAACATTCCTTTTTCATTCATTTACGCAAAGGACACCGCAGACATCGACACTTTAAAATCGTTGATTATCAAGTATAGTAACATTCATAAGGTGACATCAAACGAATCGTTGGTGACAAATGTACGCCATTACGAGGCGTTGGTTCATGCGGCGCAAAGTCTGCGCCAAGTCCGCAACGGCATGGACATGAATCTGTCGGCCGACTTATTGGCGGAGGACCTGAAGGATGCGCTTTATCATCTCGGCAGCATCACCGGCGAAGTGACGAACAACGAGGTGCTCGGGAATATTTTTAAACGGTTTTGCGTGGGGAAATAGCCCTTCTCCTCCCCCATTACCGCCTATTATAAAACATTAAAAATCAATACTTTATATTGTATTATTTTAATTTTTCCATCGTTATTTTCGTTATCTTTGGGTTGAGTTTTATTTTATCATCCCATGTTTCATTCTCTGGATATTTCCACGCAAAATCATTTGTCGGATATTCACAGCCTCCAGTGACCATCCTCAAAAAAATTTCACCAAATCCATTCACAAATAATAAAAATGTTGTACTTTTGCCAAAAATAAAAACATGACCACTGATCAATTAGAATTCAGCACATTCTGCATCGGCAATGTGGCAGAAGCATTGAATGTTTCAGAGCCGTACGCTTATACATTGTTGCAAAAATCAGGTCTTTTGAACGATTACATCGTGAAATATTACGACATTCTACACACATACAGCCGCCGTTACATTACAGAGGAATTGACATCTCTTCTCCATGAAAGAGGCGTTGCTTAATTGAACATTATGGAAATGACAGTTTACCACACATCGGATCTAACCATTCATAATCCAGATGTTCTGCATTCAAGAAAGTATCTTGACTTTGGAAGTGGATTTTATGTGACGACACTCAAAGAGCAAGCCGAAAAATATTCAGCCAAAATAAGAATTAGAGGCAAACAACCTGTTTTGAACATCTATGAGTTAAAGATTGATGTTTCCACCATAAATTACAAGCGTTTCGATAATTACAACGAAGAATGGCTTGACTATGTTGCGGCATGTCGCGATGGCAGAAATGTTGAGCGTTTTGACATCATTGAGGGTGGCATCGCCAACGACAAAGTGTTTGACACCGTTGATTTGTATTTCTCTGGAAGAATGTCAAAAGATGACGCATTGAGAAAACTTGCTTTTACAAAACCAAACTGGCAGATATGCATTACGTCACAGGCAGTCCTTGATAATTCATTGAAATTCATTAATTCCGAAAATTTAATGTGATGACAGCAAATCAGACGATATTGCAGATGAAATACGCCAGAATCATTGCCTTGGTTGCCGAGATGAAGCAAATAAGCCTTGAAGACGCAATGGATATTTTCTACCATTCCACAACGTTTAAACTTATCAGTGAAGGCATTTCCGACATGCACGCAATGAGCGACAAATATCTTGCTGAAGAGATTTGCATTGAAACTGAAAAATCATCGACAAATGAACAACAACTCTAAAAACGGCACAAATAATTTCGATAAACAGCCACCTTTGATGTAATTACTGCAAGTGCCATCTTCGTACTACAAA
>JAUNNU010000199.1 GCA_030537295.1 Bacteroidia bacterium | reverse complement strand
CACGATTTATTTGACTTACAAGGTCCTGAACGTTGAATGGCTTAAATTCAGCACCATCAATTGCTACAACAGGGCAGTATTTGAGGAAGTCTCTAAATGCAGCGTGTTCTCCGTCACCGCCAACAAAAGTACCTGACCGCTTCGATTTTTTTGAGCCAGCAGTTTCTGCAATAACTGTTAATGCCCGATCTGGTGCAAAATCGTAAACATAGCAATCTGTCTTTTGTTCTCCGTTTATCTTCCCAGCGGACTGGACACGGAAAATCGTTTGCATGTATTGCTTTGCATCTGTCTCCTCAGAACCAGACAGCATAAACACAGAGGACCATTCCTTCACTGTAACACCGGTCGTCAAGCGACCACAGGAAAGAGTAATAGTGCAAGGATTGCTTTCTATCGTTTTCCTTACAAATTCAAGTGCATTGCTGTAGTTCTTTTCTTCATCGTGGTCACCTTCACCGGCAACATTGGCAATTCCAAATACGCTGAAGAACGGGTGCTTTTTGAGCATACGGCTAAGGGCAGCAGCTTCTTTAACGCCGGGAATCATCCATAAAGTATGAATATTTTGTTTGCAGCCTTCTTCGGAGGCATAAGGGAATCTGCTTTTTGCATCTTCCTGAGAAAGCAAATCAAGGAAATGAAGAACGTCATCAGCGTGAACAAAATCACCTACACTTGATCCTTCGGGAATATCAGCACCATCTTTACTCAAATCACCAGTCCAAGTACGGAAAAATTCTCTGAAAGTGAATGCTCTTCCGGAGAGATTCATATTCCTATCCTTGAGGGCTTTCTGCAAGTCATAGGTGTTGATATGCATGACAGGCATATCTGCATACGGATTTGGTTCACCGGGGTGTTTTTCTGCCCATGTGTGTTTCTTTTCCTGCTCCATAACGTAATCCCAGGTAAATACACTCTTGCCATCCGTGTATTTATCCAGCAGATTGTATGCTGTTCCAGAGAGATCCAACTTTTTGGTATTTTCTTTTATCAGATGCTCGATAACGGACTGTCCGAGCTGCGTCTTTGTTCCTTCGTGAGCTTCATCTATGATGACAAGATCCCACGGAATCTCAAACACAATACGGTTTTTATCGAACTTACCACCGACCATCTTTGAACCGCGAAGATCCTGAATGGACGCAAAGTAAACGATATTCTTCCCCTCATCCACTAAACGCTGCAACCGTGCTTCGTTCGCTGCGTCGATAGCAGCGTCTGTCTCATCGTCATTGAAGGAAGATATGCCATCATGGATCTTCGTCAAAAATGCATATGCATCATTCTTTGAGAAAACATGGTAAAAATCGCTACCCCATCCATCCTCAACAACGGGACGATGAGTAATTATTATAGTTCTCTTATATTGCTCTCTCTTTACAAGCGTGAGAGCTGTAATAGTCTTGCCAAAACGCATTTTCGCGTGCCAGAGCATATCGCTGGCTTTTTCAAAGCGTTTCTGTGTTCTTTCAACAGCTTCTTGTTGTTCTTCCCGAAGATTATAAATTGTCTGTTCTGGCAGTTCAGACGTATCTAAATAATCGCGTCCTTCTTTTTTTGCTTTTATTGCGGCAACAACTGTTTCCAGATCCGTCTTAAACCATTCTTTTCCTGAATCTAGACTTGAATCGAAGTCGATTCTATATCCGCCAACGGACTGAACTAAGCTATGAATTTCATGGTCGCGGAATGTTTCATAATTGCAGGAAACTTGGTTATATCTAAGCAGCAACTCACAGTATATAAGTTGCGCCCCAGCTGCGGCTGTCCCGCTCCATTCTCTGATTCTTTCCTCTGCTGCATTTCGTAAATCAGGGGCATTCGCTGTGTATGAAGTTACGGCGTGGTTCGGCACAAAGTCAGTATCACCTATTTTTATGAGTCCGCTGTGCTTATCATCATCAATGACGGCACAATATACAACTTTGTAACTCATTGCAAATCTCCCTACATTTAATCGTCGATATGAACGGAATGCTTTTCTTCAGATTCGTCCAGTCAAATATTCTGCAGTATAACCCGTTATGTTGGAAAATATCGCCCTTTGCGCATCCGGGGCATGGCATTGTTTTGTTTTCGCTTGTTCCAAACAAATTCAATTGTTCGTTCTCTTCTGCCGTTTCATGGCATGAGTACGGTATAACATATTTTAGGCCGTCCATCTGCCATATATCCCATGCTATGATATTAGCTATTGTTTTCAAATGTTTAATTGACGGTTCGATTCTAAAACGATCTTTATAATAATCAATATAATCGTATAATAAGTTTTCCCTTGCAATCAGAACGCTATCGCCTTGAAATTCATAACCGAAAACACTTTGGACAGCTCGCTGCGACCATTTAAGCCAATCCTCTTCTGTTACACAGTTCTCTTTGACGATTCGCATTTTTCGGTCAAACAAACCTATTCGCTCATTGATTGGAATCAGATTTC
>JAUNNU010000091.1 GCA_030537295.1 Bacteroidia bacterium | reverse complement strand
AAAAACTCGTGTAACTTGTGTTAAAAATTAATATATGAAAAAATTAATCGCATTGATAACCAGGATTTTTCCACGTCAGACGCTGATAAAGTTCAGCTATCTGTTCAGTGTCCTGATTCGTCCGTTTTATATCGGGAACAAAGTCGAGTGTCCGGTCTGCGGCGGTCATTTTCGGAAATTTCTGCCTTACGGCTATGGTGAGGCGACCGACAACCGTATGTGTCCGAAGTGCCTCTCGCTTGAGCGTCATCGCTTGCTTTGGCTTTATTTGAAAGAGAAAACCAGCTTTTTCACCGACAACCTCAAGGTTTTGCATTTTGCGCCGGAACAGCCGTATCTGAAACGCTTCCGTGCCATGAAAAACCTCGACTACACCACCGCCGACCTCGATTCCCCGATTGCCGACCTCCATCTTGATGTCACGAAAATAGATCTTCCTGACAATCAATATGATGTGGTGATTTGCAACCATGTTTTGGAACATGTCGATGATGTGAACAAAGCCTTTTCGGAGATAAAACGTATCTTGAAACCTGACGGCTGGGCGGTTCTTTTGGTGCCAATCAACCCGAATGTTGATACTTGGGAAGACCCGACCATCACCGATCCTGAAGAACGTAAGCGCAACTTCGGACAATACGACCACGTCAGGCAGTTCGGACGCGACTATGCGCAGGTGCTTGAAAAAGCGGGTTTCACCGTCGATGCCGACCGCCTCTATTACGAACTCACCGACGAACAACGCAACAGAATGCGTCTGGCCCGGAAAGGCGAGGAGCTGGTTTATGTGGTGCGGAAATAATTCCCGATTTTGGCTTAAAAAAACTGGAATAATTCCCGATTTTTGTGTAAAAAACTTGGAATAATTCCCGATTTTACTTGTTGTTAAACAAAAAAAATTTTTGCAGCATAAATACCAGACTATGTTATATCTTTGGACAAATTCCTGACCACCAACGATTACAACATAAGGAAAGCCGTTGTTTTCAGCAATGAAATGGATGTCTTGGAGAAAAACGGCGTCTTGCATCTCCCTATATATTATTGCATGTTCTATGAATTCGACAAGGCCGATGAAAATGAGTGCATTATCCCGGAGATAACATTGTAGTTTCTTGCTATAATAAAACCATGGAGAAATTTGCTTTCTATGTTGCCGCACAAGTGTTTTTTTTAAAGCCTGTGCCAGTTGGTTTCCTGTCGCCCGGCGGCGTGTGAACATCGGGTGGATGGCTCCGTGAAAAGTGTATAAGATTATTACATGAAAAAAAATTGTGCGCCTGTGCCGTTGATGAGGAAAAGTTTCTATCTTTGCGGCGTCGTTTCTTCCGTGGTTTTGTCTTACGGACTTCGCAAGACCCGGAGGGGCGGCGTGGAACAGATGAAAACAGGAGTCCCATTGAAAATTTAAAAATCACAAAAGATGAGAAAGAGTATCAGATTATTTACCACGTTGATGGTGTGCATGGCGATGGCGTTGTGCGTGTCGTGCAAGAAAGACAATGACAACGAGCCGGGCGGCAATACCGGCGGCGGTGGAAATGACGGCGGCGGTTACGGCATAGGTATCCACGCATACGTTGATCTCGGTCTTCCGAGCGGGCTCCTGTGGGCGACGTGCAACGTGGGCGCGGACAAACCCGAGGACTACGGCGACTACTTCGCCTGGGGCGAGACCACAACAAAGAGTACGTACAACTGGAGCACCTACAAGTGGTGCAACGGCGATTATGACAATCTCACCAAGTACAACACGGATTCGGATTACGGCACAGTTGACAACAAGACGGTTCTCGACCCTGAGGACGACGCGGCCCACGTGAAATGGGGCGGCGCGTGGCGCATGCCTACAAAAACCGAGATGAAAGAGTTGAAGGACAACTGCACAAGTGAGTGGACTACGCAGAACGGCGTGAACGGTAGAAAATTCACAGGTCCTAACGGTGAGAGCATCTTCCTGCCGGCCGCCGGCTACTACTACGGTGGCAGCCTCTACAACGCAGGTTCCTACGGCGACTACTGGTCGAGTTCGCTCTACACCGACGGCCCGTACTTCGCGTGCTACTTGTACTTCGATTCCGGCAACGTGGGCATGTACTACGACAACCGCAGCTATGGGCAGTCGGTGCGGCCAGTCTGCCCCTCCCAGAAATGACCTGTGTCGGCGGGAGACGTAAATTGGAGCTTGCTCCACTCGCTGCTAAAGTCGGAGTTGTATATTAGTATGAGTTTGCTCCACTCGCTGCGCTCGGTCGGAATGACGCTGTTTGTTCTAAATATAAACTGATTAGGGCGAGGCCGTCGGCCTCGCCCTCTCTTAACTCTCCTCTCTAATCTCTTGACTTTATTTTGCCAGGAAAGGATAGCCGTATTCCGTTGCCGGTACGAATGTCTCCTTGATGGCGCGCGGGTTGGTCCAGCGGATGAGATTCCACAGGCCGCCTGCCTTGTCGTTTGTGCCCGATGCGCGTGAACCGCCGAACGGCTGGCATCCCACAACGGCACCCGTCGGCTTGTCGTTGATGTAGAAGTTACCCGCTGCATATTTCAGCTTGAGGTCTGCGAGCTGACGTGCCTTCAGGTCGTTCACGAAGATCGCGCCTGTCAGAGCGTATGGTGATGTCGTGTCGCAGAGCTCGAGTGTCTCTTCATATTTGGCATCTTCATAGACGTAAATGGTGATGATTGGTCCGAAGATTTCTTGTGCCATCGACTCGTATTTAGGTGTCTTAGCGAGGATGACCGTAGGCTCGACGAAGTAACCGACCGACTTGTCGCAGTTGCCGCCGAACACGATTTCCGCGTCGGCTGATGCTTTTGCTCTGTCGATGTAACCCTTGCAGTTGTCGAACGAGGCCTCATCGATGACGGCGTTGACGTAGTTCGTGAAGTCGGTCACATCGCCCATCTTGATGGTGCTGAGCATGTCGCCGACGATGTCTTTGACTTCCTTCCACATCGAAGCCGGGACGTAGGCGCGTGATGCTGCCGAACATTTCTGGCCTTGATATTCAAAGGCTCCGCGGACGATGGCGCATGCCACCTCGCGCGGGTTGGCCGAGCTGTGGGCGAAGATGAAGTCCTTGCCGCCTGTCTCGCCGACGAGACGCGGATACGACCTGTAGTTGTTGATGTTCATGCCGACGCCTTTCCAGAGTCCCTGGAACGTGGCTGTCGAGCCGGTGAAGTGTATGCCGGCGAGGTTGGGGTTGTTCAGTGCGACGTTGCCGATGAGCGAGCCTTTGCCTGGCAGGAAGTTCACGACGCCAGCCGGAAGGCCAGCCTCCATGGCGATCTGCATGATATGATAGTTAGAAAGCAACGCTGTGCCTGACGGCTTCCAGATTGTGGTGTTACCCATCAATGCAGGTGTCATGTTCAGGTTCGATGCTATTGATGTGAAGTTGAACGGTGTCACTGCCATGATGAAGCCTTCGAGCGGGCGATATTCCACGCGGTTGAGCTGGTCGGGCGTTGATGACGGCTGTTCTGAATAGAGGTTGCCGGCGTAGTAGTTGTTGAAACGGAAGAAGTCGATGGTCTCGCAGGCTGAGTCGATTTCGGCTTGGAAGGCGTTCTTGCTCTGGCCGAGCATACAGGCGGCGTTGATGCGCGCGCGGTATTTCGTCGCGAGGAGCTGCCCGATCTTCGCCATGATGCTGGCGCGTTCAACCCACGGGGTGTTCTCCCAGTCTTTCTTGGCTTTCATGGCGGCTTCGATGGCCATGTTCACCTCTTTCTCGCTGACTTTGTGGTATTTAGCTACGACGTGCTTGTGGTTGTGAGGCATCACCACCTCACCCATGTCGCCGGTGCGTACTTCCTTGCCACCTATTATAATAGGTATCTCTACAACTTCATTTGACTGTTTTTCAAGTTCTTTCACCAAAGCGTTGCGCTCTGGGCTGCCTGGACGGTATTCTTTCACAGGCTCATTTGCCGGATGTGCAAACTGAAATAATGCGTTGTTCATTTTCAGATTTTTTAGGGTTTATAATTCAAAAAATAATCGTGCAAAGTTAAAAGAATTATTCTGATTTTGCTAAAAATTTTTACTTTTTTTTCAAAAAATAAATGTGATTAATCAATTATTAATATTTTTGCAAAAAATTCAAAAAATGAGGTCGGATAGCGAAATCGTGCCCATAATATCAGATGCAACCATCAATAACTGGCGGAAACTGCATTCTGATGAAAGCCTGAAACTCATTTCGAGAGCTAACAAACGTCTCTCGAAGAAGTCGATTCTGCCTCTCGAATATTTTCTGAATAAAGATAATGTCGTTGTAATTCAACGATTTGTTGATTCTTGTAAAGAAAAAAAATATAAAATCGGCGACGTGATGTTTTCTGTGGGAATGAATCTGCTTTCGAAATCATGCCGTCGTCAAACTGTAGAGACGCGCCGCAATGCGTCTCGAAAAATCGTTGCGTCTTTGCAGTTAGATTGCCAGTTAATTCCGGAAATCCTTGATTTTCAATTTCCTGATGATGAGATTGACGTTCTCGGATTGGTTTATCAGATGCTGCTCACTGAAGGCGAGAAAAACACGAAAGGCTCGTATTACACGCCGTTTTATATCGCGAAAAAGATGACGCGCGGACTTGATTTCTCTGGAAATCAGACGTTTTTCGACCCATGCTGCGGAAGCGGTATCTTCATGCTCGCGCTTGAAAACGTGAAACCTTCACGGATCTTCGGCTGCGACAACGACCCGATTGCCGTCATGCTCGCGAAGTTCAACCTTCTTCTGAAATTCCCAAACGAAGACTTCGAGCCTCAAATCTGTTGCTGCGACTACCTCAAAACCTCTTCACCTCAAACACCTAAATACCTCAAGCACCTACAAACCTATATTGTGTCAAATCCGCCGTGGGGAGCAGCCATCATCGATTCCGAAAAAAAGAAAATATCCAAAAAGGAAAGTTTCTCGTTTTTCTTTGAGAAATCGTTTCAACAGCTTGAAAATAACGGAGTTATAAGATTCCTCCTGCCAGAGTCGATAATGAATGTGAAATGTCATAAGGCGTTTCGGGAGTTTCTTTTGAATAACGGGAACCTCGCCTCAATTTCGTTGTATTCGGACGCTTTTTCAGGAGTCCAGACGAAGTATGTTGATGTTGAGCTGCGTCGTCAAGATGGTGATGAGTCGCGAGTGAAAGTCATCGAAAACGACAGGACACGTTTTGTTTCAAAGTCTTCGTTTCTTTTGACAAAAAACCTGAATTTCAATTTGTTAAGTGGTGATGATGAGAAAATCGTGAGAAAAATTCTGTCAAAGGGGAAATACACTTTGGCTGACAGTATCTGGGCTTTGGGCGTGATCACCGGCGACAACAGACACAAACTCAAAGACAAACAGGGCAGGGGGCTTGAACCGATTTTTACAGGAAAGGAAATCGAACCATATACCCTGAAAACGCCGAGAAAGTTTATCGAATACAAACGTGATGAATTTCAGCAGGTTGCAAAAGATGAAATCTATCGTGCGGAAGAGAAACTGGTCTATAAATTCATTTCAAACAAGCTGGTCTTCGCATACGATGACACGAGAAGTCTTTTCCTCAACAGCGCTAACATATTGATTCCCAGGATTCCAGGAATGTCAATGAAGACCGTACTCGCGTTTTTGAACAGCGACTTGTACAAGTCCCTTTATAAGTCGCTTTTCGGCGAAATAAAAATTTTGAAGGGAAATTTGGAGGAGCTGCCTTTTCCTGAAATCACCGAAAAAGAGGACCAACTGCTGAAAGACCTTGTAAATGAAGTGCTTGCAGGCGACAGAAGCAAAATTGCGGAAATTGATAAAGTGATTAATGGCATTTTTTTAAACAATTTCTAATCAAGTCTGTTTTTTAATCGACAATTCTTTTAAGATTTAAAAACAAAAGGGTACCTGAAAATATGGGTACGTAAAAAGTTGCGCCCGGCACGTATCAGGGATTTAAAAAATGTGTAAACACTTTAACACATTGCCATGGTTGTTTATTGCCATCTTGTTGGATTTTTTGGTTTCGTCAAACAAACACGACTCTGACGGTCCGGTTCAGACTGTCGCGGCAGTAACGACAAAAGGTGTGACAGAGATAACGGCGACGACGGCTGTCTGTGGCGGCGAAGTTGTAAACGAAAACGGCTGGAGAGTGACCGCACGTGGCGTGTGCTGGAGCACGGAACCGAACCCGACACCGTCGGATCCGCACACCGTTGACGGTGAAGGTGTCGGCGACTTCACATCGGAGATTACAGGGTTGAACGCGGATACCAGATATTATGTGCGAGCGTATGCAACAAATGCGGCTGGCACGGGATTCGGTCCGGAAAAGAGTTTTACCACAGAAAGCGGCGGTATTGCAGGCCACGAGTACGTTGACCTCGGTCTCCCGAGTGGTCTGCTTTGGGCGACCTGTAACGTCGGCGCGGACTCACCCGAAGAGTACGGCGACTACTTCGCATGGGGCGAGACAGTGACAAAAGACATTTACGATTGGGAAACCTACAGGTGGTGCAACGGTTCTGGTTCATCACTCACGAAATACTGCACAAGTGAAGACCACGGCACCGTTGACAACAAGACTGTGCTTGAATTAGCAGATGATGTGGCACACGTGAACTGGGGCGGCAGCTGGCGGATTCCGACATACGACGAGATGGACGAACTGAAGACGGAATGCTCATGGGAACAGACTACCCAAGCTGGAATGTACGGATTCAAAGTCACAGGTTCTAACGGCAACAGCATATTCCTGCCCGCTGCCGGCTGCTATCTCGAAGGCGACATCTACGACGCAGGTTTCCGGGGCAACTACTGGTCGGGTTCGCTTTATACCAAACACCCGAACGGCGCATATCGCTTGCACTTCTATTCAGGCGGAAATTTCTTGTACAACAACAGTCGCCACTATGGGATGTCAGTGCGCCCGGTTTCCGCTCCTCGGAATTAGTGACCTGCAGGTCGGTTATTTCTCAACGTCCTGCTTTATAACTCTCTTTATCGCCGCTAAGAAATGCGTGTGTCTCCCCGCCTCCTTGTTGAAGATGCCGGTCTGGTCTAATGAGTCGATGCGCACCTTGCCGGAAGCGTGCAGGATCTTCTCGCCTTCGATGATGATTCCGACATGCACGATGTGATGTTCTTCATTCTCGAAAAACGCAAGATCGCCGGGCTTTGATTCCGTGAGGAAATACACGTCGTCGCCGCATTTCACCTGCTGCGAGGCGTCGCGCGGCAACTTTATCCCGACACTCTTCGCGCAAAGCTGAACGAAACCGGAACAGTCGATTCCGAAAACGGTGCGGCCTCCCCAGCGATATGGAATGTCTAACAATTTCAATCCGTTGGAAATCATCTCGTTAGCTTTGTCAGAATTCTGGCTTCGTTTTCCTAAAATTGTCGTGCCGAATGTCAGAATCTTTCCGTCATGAATTTCAACAGGATTGCAGACGACGTTCTTGTCTTTGGAAATAAATGTCTTGAACTCTTCTTCCGAAATCTCATGATGCTGTTTTTTGCTAATCCAACCTTCATAACCGTCGTATTCCATCCTGATTTTAATCCAATCATCTTGATTTTCAATTGTTTCATAAATGTCATTGAACAAAAGCTCCGTGACGAGTTCGCTTGTGTGTGACGGCTCTCTTTTTACACAAACCGTTGAATATCTGCAAATTCCAAACATTTCGTTTGTTTTTATACTTGAAAAATTAACTTTTAACTTTTTTTGCAAAATTACATGAAAAATTTGTACTTTTACAAATTCATTAAAATAAATATTTTTACAAGAATATTTGTGGTAAAGAATTGAGTATGAGTAAATTAGAAAAATCAATGGAGAAAATCAGGGATGGATATTTTGGCGTGTTGAAGTTTTTGATTTTCGGTCTTGCTGTCGTTGCGGTGGTGTCAATGATGCCGAGAAGCACAAAATTCAAATATGAATATCAGAAGATGCGCCCTTGGCGTCATGAAACATTGTATGCTCCTTTCAATTTTCCTATTTACAAGACGGTGGAGCAGTATGATAGCGAATTGGAAAACGCGGAGAAGAGTGTCCATCCGATTTTTGTATATGACGTGGTGTCGGCTGAAAGCGGAAGGGAACAGCTGCTTTATCTGTTTGACGCGAAATATGTCGGGGCGGGCAGTGACAAGGAAAAATACAAAAATGCCGCCTTGTTTGCGTTCGATTCGATACAGGGGATCGGGATCACCTCCAATTTGGGCGTTGTGAGCAGCCTGAAACCTGGCGACATCGTTGACATCGTGAAAAACAAGGTGGCAACGGAAATGGACATAAAAGACGTGTTTACGATGCAGTCGGCGACGAGTAACGTGAAAAGGATGATGGACACCGTCTGTGATGGCGAGATGCGGATTTTCCTTGACAATTTGGTGCTAAGCTCGTTGCGGCAAAATGTCATATATTCCGAAAGCATGACCTCGCAGGCCAAGGATTTGGCTCGAAGCCATGTGCTGCCGACATTCGGAATGGTACAGAAAGATGAACTGATAATAAATACAGGCGAGGTCGTTACCGAAGATAAGTACATCATTATCAACTCTTTGATGGAGGAATACAAGAACCTTTATTCTGAAACATTTTTGAACAACAACAGCGTCGTGTTCGGACAGGTGCTTCTCGTTTCAATTGTTTTCCTGACAATGCTTCTGATTATCAAGTCGTTCCATGCTGATCTGTTCGCACATGTGAAATTGTTGTTTATGATTGTTTCACTGATGGTGGTGTTGATATTGTTGTCGTATGCTGTCGTGAGATATATGCACGATTATTTCAATATCATCCCGATTCCGCTGCTTGCGATGCTGCTCATGTCGTTTTTCGATTCGAGGACAACTATAGCTGTTCAGATAATGTCGCTGCTGCTGATCAGTTTCGCCGTGCCGAATCCTTTCCAGTATTTTTTCATCCAGCTTCTGGTGTCGCTCGTCGCGATTTATTTCATGTCGAAAAGAAGAGACAGGGCCGGATATTTCAAGGCCTCGTTGGCGGTGTTTGTAGCGTATGTCATTGTCTGTTCGGGATTTACGTTGGTGTTTGACGGCAATTTCGACAGGTCTTATTTAATAGACATTGAACTTTATGCTGGCAATGCGATGCTCACGATGCTGGCTCTGCCTATCACATTTCTCATTGAAAGAGTTTTCGGTTTTGTTACCGACCTCACGCTGCTCGAACTCAGCAATACAAACAGCCCGTTGTTGAGAAGGCTGTCGTTGGAAGCGCCGGGGACGTTCCAGCACGTCACAATGGTGGCGGATCTGTGCGAGGATGTGATATATCATATCGGCGGAAATGCGCTGCTCGCCCGGACAGGCGCCATGTATCACGACGTCGGCAAGATCAGGAATCCAAATTTCTTTGTTGAAAACCAGAACGGGATGTACAATCCGCACGAAGATCTGTCGAATGAGGAAAGTTCGGAGATCATCATCAGCCACGTCATTGACGGCATTGAGATTTGCCATGAATATCATATTCCTGAACAGATTATTGATTTCGTGCGTATGCACCACGGGACCAGCCGCACAGAGTATTTCTACCGTCAGGAATTGCATGATAATCCTGATGTTGACGAAATGGCTTTCACATATCACGGCCCGATTCCGTCATCGAAAGAGACCGCCGTCCTGATGATGTGTGACGCAGTGGAGGCGGCTTCAAGAAGCATGAAGGACAAGACTGAATCTTCGATTTCGGAACTCGTTGACAAAATCATCGACGGTCAGATCAAGGCAGGGCAGTTCGACAATACCAATATGACTTACAGAGACATCAACATCGTGAAGAAAGTCCTGAAAAAGAAACTTGTCAACGTGTATCATCCGAGGATCGAATATCCTAATTAGTTTGCTGTTTGACAAAGAACGTGATTTAAGATGGCAGAAATATTTCCGACGGCATATATGCCTGACATTCAATGGATGGCATTGTTTTTGAAATCCGAATCGCCGAAAATTGAATTGTTTGAGACGTATCAGAAGCAGTCTTGTCGAACCCGTTGCAATGTGATGACTGCCAACGGTTTGCAAACTTTGACGGTCCCGGTTGTCAAGACGAACGGAAATCATACAATGACCAAAGATGTCACGATAAGTTACCGCGAGCCGTGGCAGCAGATTCACCAGCGTTGCCTTGAAGCCGCATACCGTAAGTCGCCGTATTTCGAATTTTATTTCCCGTATTTGGAAAAAGCGTTTCAAGCAAGGTTTGAAACTTTGGTCGAACTGAATGAGTTTTGCCTTAAATTTGTCCTTAATATATTGAAAATCAATAAGGAAATAAGATATACGGAAGATTATTCTAAGGTTTTTCCTTCAGAGGAAGATTACAGGATTTCGCTGTCGAAATGGTCGCCGGAGATGACGGATTTCCCGAAATATTATCAGGTTTTTGAAGACCGTCAGCCGTTTGTGTCGAATCTTTCGGTATTGGATTTGATATTTAACGAAGGGCCGGAATCGGTTGATTATTTGGCCAATTTGTCGAATCTGGCACGGAAATAGATTTCATCTTTCGCACCGACGGAATAACTCGGCTGTTTGCCTTTTTCAAGGAAAAAAACTGTGGGTATATTCCTGATATTCAATATTGTGGCGAGTTTCTGTTCGGCATCGACATCAACTTTGTAAACAATGACTTTGCCATTGTATTCCTTGGCGAGTTTCTCCATTATCGGGGTCACTTTTTTGCACGGGCCGCACCATGTAGCATAGAAGTCAATCACACATGGGAGCTTGCCCTCGTATGCAAAAGAATCGGTGAATTTCTCGAAATCCCAGATTTCTTTTATAAATTTCTTATAAGTAAGTTCTTTAACAAAACTTTCGTTTTCCGTTGATTCTGAATTTGTTATCTCTGTCTTGCCAGCTTCTCCATCGCCTTTCCCCCCATCTTCGCCGGAGTTTCCGCAAGCCGGGAGGAACATCATTGAAATTATTGCTAACGCTAATGTTTTTCTCATCAAAATAAATTTTTGCAAAAGTACATTAATTTTCATAATAATCGTATCTTTGCAACTTTAAAAAAGAAAATAATTCATCATTAAAAAAAATAGAAATGGCAAGAAAATTAGAGAAAAAAGACCTTCTGAAGAACGAGGTCAAGCACATTGACATCAAGAAGTACGACTCAACGGAAATCATCGACGCGATGCGCCAGATGTCGTTCACCTCACGCGACACGGCCCGCGCAGCCGACATTTTCATGATGATGTGCAAGGAGAAACAATGCACCAACATCCTCACGCTCGCCGGCTCGACATCGGCGGCAGGCTGCATGCAGGTTTATGTTGACATGGTCCGCAACAAGATGATCGACGTCGTCGTCTCGACAGGCGCATCAGTCATCGACATGGACCTCTTCGAGGCTCTCGGTTTCAAACATTATATCGGTGAGAAAGAGAACGTCATCGCTGACACTAAGCTCCGTGAACTTTACATCGACCGCATTTATGACACGTTCATCGACGAAGAGCAGCTTCAGGCCTGCGACAACGCTACATACGAGCTTTCAAACATCCTCGAGCCGCGTCCGTATTCGTCACGCGAGTTCCTGTGGAACCTCGGCAAATGGCTGCATGACGGCCACGGCGTGAAGAAAGACAGCCTCATCCAGACATGCTACGAGTGCGGAGTCCCGATGTTCTGCCCGGCATTCAGCGACTCGTCGGCAGGCTTCGGAATCGGAAAACACCAGTGGGAACGCACTCACAAAAACGAGAAATATGTCAGCATCGACTCCGTCCGTGACTTCATCGAACTGACGGAAATCAAGATGGCGGCCCCGCAGACCGGCTTGTTCATGGTCGGCGGCGGCACGCCTAAGAACTTCGCTCAGGACACCGTCGTGTGTGCCGAAATCCTCGGCTACGAAGTACCGATGCACAAATACGCCATCCAGATCACCGTCGCCGACGTCCGCGACGGCGCGTGTTCGTCATCGACATTGCTCGAGGCAGGTTCATGGGGCAAGGTGAGCGAGAAACTCCAGCAGATGGTCTATGCCGAAGGCACCACGGTCATCCCGATGATCGCTTCATACGTCTATCATAACGGCCCTTGGAAGAAACGCGAATACAAGAACTGGCAGAAACTCTTTGAAGGAAGATAGTAGCTTTAGGAGTTTGAGGAGCTTTAGG
>JAUNNU010000090.1 GCA_030537295.1 Bacteroidia bacterium | reverse complement strand
ATCAATGGGTTAGAAATCCTTTTTGCACGTTTTTAGTTTTTATCGGACAGCAATAGTAAATAAAATCATGGCGAAAAAGTAATGATTCCATCCCAAAACCTATCAGCATCGGTGGTGATGATGTCGCTGTCTCCAGCCATGAAAGGTTCAAATCCAGAAGGCACCAAGATGACATAACTCGTGCCACATCCTCGACTTCCCAATCTTCCTGGTAGTGTGACAGCTTGCCCCAGCATGAGAACCAATAAGTGTCTTTGCCATATAGGAATAGTACCAATCTTTTTTTCTTGCTTTGATGTCTGCTGAAAGTAATAGTTCCAAGGTTTAAAATGCTGTGCAGACGGCAGTTGAAAGCCGGTGCCACTTCTTTCGTGCATTCCCATAATCCGATGGCGTTGACAAGTTTCAGCCATTTCTTCTGATTGTCGTGTGGAATGTTCGAAGCAACGAAGCATGTAAGTTTTTGCGGCATGATAATGGAAGTTTTTTTATTTTGCATCGAGACGGAAATGAGGCTGGGAGCGGCAGGTGTGTGAATGGGTAGTATAAACTTATAATTATACCCTTTATGGTATAAAATAATATTTTTTGTAATTTTTATATCTTTTTGGGTATAATTATTAAAATTATTTGTATTTTTGCACCCTAAAAGGTATAAAATGAAAACGGTTTTGTCAAAATACGTCAAGGAAATGCGGAAGCGATATCACTTGACACAGGTTGAATTGTCGGAGAAATCGGGTGTCGGGCTGCGTTTCGTGAGGGATTTGGAGCAGGGTAAGACAACGCTGCGTCTCGACAAGGTGAATGATGTCCTTCGACTTTTCGGCATGGAGGTCGGGCCGGTGAAAATGCAAATGGAGGACGATGAATGAAAACAGCGGCGGTTTATCTGAAAAATTCCTTTGCGGGAACTCTTGTTGAAGATGAAGATGGTTTTACCTTTCAATATGATTATCAATATCTTAAGCAACCAAACGCAAAACCTGTCAGCCTTACCTTGGCCTTGACGGAGAAGCCATATCACAGTAAGGTCCTGTTTCCGTTTTTCGATGGTCTGATTCCCGAAGGCTGGCTTCTCGACATCGCCGAACGCAGTTGGAAGATAAATCAAAGAGACAGGATGTCGTTGCTGATGGCTTGCTGTAAGGACTGCATCGGGGCGGTCGGTATCGTGCCAAAAACTTCGGAGGATGAAATATGAAAAGATGTCTTTTTTGCTATAAAGAACTGAATGACAATGAAATGGATTTTCATCCGTCGTGTGCTGCAAAGATATTCGGCACAAAAATTCCGCCAGTTTTACCCTATTCTCGTTCGGAGATTTCCAAACTTGCCGAACAGGTTCTTCGCAGTCAGACCACGGTAACGGGAGTTCAGGCTAAGTTGTCGCTTGACTTGGAGAAAGACAAGGGAAATCATACTCAAAGGTTTACAATTGTCGGGCTTTGGGGTCGTTTCATTCTCAAACCGCAAACCGATTCCTACCAGCATCTTCCTGAACTTGAAGACGTTACGATGCATCTCGCCGAACTTTCCGGCATTAAGGTCGTGCCTCATTCCCTGATTCGGTTTCCCGATGGAGAACTGTGTTACATCACACGTCGCATCGACAGGACATCGACAGGTGAGAAGATACAGATGGAGGATTTCTGCCAACTTTCAGAGAAGCTGACCGAGTACAAGTATAAAGGCTCATACGAACAAATCGCTAAGTTGATAAAAAAACACTCCGACAGCCCGTATTTGGACCTCGCAAATTTCTGGGAGATTGTGGTATTTTCTTTCGTCATCGGAAATTCCGACATGCATCTCAAAAACTTCTCGTTATTTGAAAATTCCGACGGCAAATACAGTCTCACACCAGCTTACGACTTGATTTCCACCAAGTTAGTGATGCCGGCTGACACGGAGGAACTTGCCCTGACTTTGAATGCAAAGAAAAGAAAACTCACAAAAAGCGATTTTGTCGTTGCCATGGAAAATTCAGGGCTCAACGGGAAAACCATTCAGAACATCTTCACAAAAATAACTGAATCCAAAGAGTCATGGTTCAGTTTCATTGACAGCTCATTTTTGCCTGACGAAATGAAAAACAGCTATAAGAAACTGATTGTCAATAATTTTGAATCTATCCGTTGAGGCGACTTCAAAAGGTTTGACAAAATGACAATTCGGGTGTGTTTCGGTTTTTCGGGCGAAGATAAATTTAAATATGTTTCCCAATTAATATTCATCCACCGCCTATATTTTCCGCGATTTCATTTCTATATCTATCAAAAAAATAGAGTTATAGAAATAAAATCGCTGTTTTTTGATGCGTTTCGTTTTCTGCTTTACAAAAACGTCAGGAAGTCCTCGTAGTTTTTCTCGAGCAGCGTAGGGGTGTCGAGGCCGTAAGGGCATTTCTTCTTGCATTGTCCGCAGTGGAGGCAGTCTTTCACCTTCGCCATCTTCTCTTTGTATTCATCGCCGAGATACACGCTGAGCGGTGCGCGGCGGAGGTAGAGGCTCATCCTGGCGCAGTCGGGGATATAGATTCCGGCGGGGCATGGCAGACAGTAACCGCATCCGCGGCAGAAGTCGCCCGAAAGCATCTCCTTGTCCTTCCTGATTTTCTCGCGGCGTTCGTCGGTCATCACGGGAGCTTCTTTCTGATATGAGATGAACTCGTCGAGCTCCGTCTCTTTCTGCACGCCCCATATCGGGAGCACGTGGTCGAACTGGTTGAGGTAGGCGTAGGCCGTCGCCGAGTCGGTGATGAGGCCGCCCGACAACGCCTTCATGCAGATGAAGCCCATCCCCGCTTCCTTGCAGAGATTTACGAGTTCGAGGTCTTTGTCCGACGCGAGGTACGAGAACGGAAACTGCAAAGTCTCGTAAAGTCCTGATTCTATTGCTTCTTTGGCCACGTTGAGACGGTGGTTGGTGATGCCGATGTGACGCACCTTGCCTTGTTTCTTGGCTTCGAGCATCGCCTCGTAGAGTCCGCTGCCGTCGCCTGGCTTCGGGCAGAACGACGGGTTGTGGAACTGATAGAGGTCGATGTAGTCGGTCTTGAGCAGGCCGAGGCTCGTCTCGAGGTCTTTCCAGAATCCCTCGGCTGTGGTGGCGCCGGTCTTCGTCGCGATGATGATTTTCTCGCGGATGTCGGCCATCGCATAGCCTATCTTCTCTTCGCTGTCGGTGTAGAAACGTGCGGTGTCGAAATATGTTATCCCGTTGTCGTATGCCTTTCTCAAGAGACGGGCGGCTTCGTCTTTGCTGATACGTTGTATCGGCAGTGCGCCGAAGCCGTTTTTATTTACTGTGAAACCAGTGTTTCCTAACTTTACGAGATCCATTGTCTTAATTCAAAGATTCAAAAATTCAAGATTTAAAGATTAGAATATCCATGCGAGAAGCACGAAGAGCCAGTGTGCGCTGATGCCGGCCACGAGGCCGCCGATGGTGTGTGCGCCGATGGCCTTGGAGATGAGTTCGCGGTGTCCGAGCGAGTCGAGCATGGCGGTGTGTGTGCTGAGGAATCCGCTCCAGCACATGCCGATGGCGGTGCATACTGCGATGGCGTTGTTGTCGATGAAGCCTTCTGCGATGAATTTCGGGAGAAGACCGAGTGCGGCTCCCACCGCGCCGAGTGATGTTATCGGGAACGCCACGAGTTCTGGGTGCTCGAAGCCGAACAGCCATTTGAACACGAAGTCAATCTTTCCGGCGAGGTAAGGAAGCACCGGCACGCCTTCGTATGCCGCTCCGGTGTATGAGCCGTCAACGCCGCTGGCACCGAAAGTGAACATCATCACGATGGTGGAGATGATAAGCACGCCGGGGATGATGGCGAGGCCGATGGTCACGCCTTCCTTGCCGCCGTCCAAGATGGAGTCGAGGAAACGCATGAAGGCGTTGCCGCTGCTCTTGAACGAGATGTTCTCGTTGGCGTCAAGCTCACGCTGCGACTCGAACCTGTCGAGTTCGGGATATGACTTCAGCGTGAAACGCTGCATCAGACGTGTAGAGACGATGCTGCCTATCACCGCGCCGACGAGTCCGACCAACGCTCCGTTGAGGTAGCCGAGACCCAACATGTAAAACACGACGACGAGTCCCATGCCGAACGCCGTGCCGAAGTTGGTCAGCGAGCAGAGCTGGTATGTCTTGAAATAATTAGAGAAATATCTGTCTTTCGACAAAGTGATGATTGCCGGGTTGTCGGAGAGGAACGTCAGTATCCCGCCGAGTGCGGCGACGCCGGGGAGGTTGTATATCGGCTTCATCAGCGGACGCAGCACGAACTCCACGAGACGCACGACGCCGAATTCTACGAGCAGCTTGCCGAGAGCACCGGTGAGGACGCAGACCGCCATCAGGAAGAAGACGGTCTCGAGAAGCAGATGGTAAGCCGTCTGCATCACCGTGTTGAGCATGTTGGCCGCGCCCATCCTCATACCGAGGAATCCGAAGAACAATCCGATTATGGCTAAGAAAATCAACGCCTCAATGACGCGATGTTTGAAGAAATTTGGAATGGTGACTTTTTTGATGTTGAGTTTCATGGTTGAAATGAGCTGTTTGTTGTTGTCGTGGTTCATTATGAGTGTCTTTTATCTTTTTATGAAATTGATTCTCCATGTGATGCCGATGTTGGCCTGATATGTGAGTTTGTCTTCGGTGAAGTTCAGTCCGCCATCGACGATCTCGGTGAGGCATTTTGTGTCGTTGACGGCGAAGAAGGCGTGGATGCGAAGGTCCTGTCTGCCTTTCAGCGGGAAATATTCCACGCCGCCGCCGTAGAATGTGATGTCGGTGCCGGGCAGGATCAGATGGTCGCATACGTCTTCGGCGGCGACGGTCTTGTCCTGCGCCTTGTTGACATCGTAGCCGGCTTTGGCAAATACCGACATCTTGTCTTTCAGGAAATAGACACCGAGACGCCCGTCAACTGTCATGTCGTCGAAGAGGAAATTATTGTGTTTGTCGGAGGCTCGGTTGGTGTAGTCGATGTAACCGTAAACCGGCCCGAAATGAAACCATGTGCCTAATGCGATGACGTTGAGGAACTTGCCGTTTGAATATTCGTACATGTTCACCGAGCAGACCGGCGTGAAATGCTTGTAGTTGGCGCACCAATGCAAGTTGTAGGCGTAGAGCCCGCTGAGGCTGCCGCCGCTGAAAGGCGAGTTGATGAACTGCATCGTGAACGTGTTCTTCTTGTCGTTTGTGGTGAAGACGGCGTTGACGCCAAGCTGGTAACATACAATAGCATTCCATAATTCAGTGTGGTAATAAACGTCGATAGGAGCGAGGTCGTATTCGATGCCGCCCATAGCCACCACCTGCTTTCCCGCCGAAACCGCGAAGTTGTCGGTGGCCTGCCATCCGAGATACATATAGTCTGTTTTGTCAAAGAAGTCGCTCGCGCTGTTCAGTCCCTTGAAGTTGAGCCGCTGGCGGTAAGCGTAAAACAGGTTCTCCGTGAGGTTGCCGCTTATCTTGAAGTTGAGGAACCTGCCCGAAAAACCTGACGTGTTGCCCGACAGCGTGTCAATCTTCGTGTTGTAATAGTCGAAATCAGTCCTGACCTCAAGGGCGAGATTATTGATTTGAAAAAAGTCGTTTTCCTCTTTCTCCTGCGAGAATGAGGTGAAACCAAATAATACTAACGCGGTTAAAAATAAAAGTCTTTTCATCTTTTTTAATTTTTCATTTTTCAAGAATGTTGTGCAACGAGTTAGATTTTTTCATTCAACTTGACAGTGTTCCTCAATATGTGCCTCATTTCTGTCACGATTTCCATCGACTCCTGCAATATATTAAGGTACAGGACCGCCAGGTCAAGATTCTCCTGTTTGTTCTGTATTCTGTCCATTTGTCTGATACACACGTCCATGATGAAGTCTTCGTTTCTTTTGACGGAGTCGGTCATCTCAGTGAGCTTGTCGGCGGCGACGTATCTGAGCATGAATCCGGCGTCGTCGATGGCTTTCAAAGTCTTGACCATCACGGAGCTGAGTTCTTCGACGTATTCTTCCGTCAGTGGCGAGAACGAGTTATCGACATATTCCTTGCAAGGCTCGCATATTCTCCTCAGGGAATAAAGTGCCTGTTCGACGCAGTTGTAGTTGAGGTGGAACCATGTGTTTTTCTTGAAGATCTCGTGTCCGTCGAGACGGCGCATCATCTGTATCTCCTTGCGTTTCATGGTCTTCATCGTCGTTTTCTCAATCTTGCATTGGCTTATGATGCTTCTCAGTTTCTTGATGTCTTCATCGATGAAGGCCTTGGTCACGCCGATGTACATCTCGCGTGTGTCGGCAATCAGCTGCTGCATGCTCTCGCTGTTATGTCTGATGATGAGGTTCGCGATGTTGTCTTTGTCGGTGGTCTGCATGGCTTCGTCAAACAGCTTGTCTTCTTCCTTTTCCTGATGGTTCTTGCTGCTGACGTCTTTCAGGACGAAATAAAGTGCGATGGCCACCATGATTACCATTCCCGCAGTCTGTGTGAGGTGGAAAATGATGGCTGTGAGGAAGGCGAGCAGGAACGCCGCCACTGCTGTGATGAGCCAGCCGCCGATGACGGAGATGACGCCCGTGACGCGGAACACCGCACTCTCGCGCGACCACGCCCTGTCGGCCAACGACGCGCCCATCGACACCATGAAGACGACGTATGTCGTTGACAACGGCAGCTTCAGCGAGGTGCCGAGTGCTATCAGCATCGAGGCGAGCACGATGCTCACCAGGCCTCTGATGAGGTCGAACGAAGCGCCGTCCTCCATGATCATGTCTTTCTGGTTGAACCTGCTGTTGACCCACGCCTTCGCCTTTTCCGGCACCGACTCGCTCACCGCGGCGGCCATGTTGTTACTGAAACGCACCACGGCGCGGGCTGCATACGACGAGCCGAACGACTCGTCGCCGGCGTTCTGTTTAGAAAGGTCAAGGGAGGTCTGAAGCACGTCTTTCGCCTTCTTCGAGGTGAGAAGCGTCACCACCATGATGAGACCGGCGAGCATGATATATATGAAACTCGCCGTGGCGGGGCTGTTGAGCGATCCCATCAAATGCGTGTCGAGCGAGGCACCGCTCTGACGCACCTCCATATATGTGTCGAGACATGCCAACGGGACGCCGATGAAGTTCACGAGGTCGTTGCCCGCAAACGCCATCGCCAAGGCGAAAGTGCCGATAAGTACTATGACTTTCAATACATTAACTTTGCAGAAATATAAAATCTCCATCAGGATGCTGAAGAAGACGAGGCATCCGAGAAGAATCAAGCCGGTGTTGGCGTCAATCCATGCCTTGGTGCCGGCGTCGATGAACGACGCACCTTTCAAACCTTTTATCAGCATGAAATATACCAATGCGGTGGTCGCGATGCCACCGAAAACCCCTATCTTGTACTTGAGGTTCTTTTTGTAGTTGAAAGTGAAGATGATTCGCGTAAGCCATTGAATGACAATGCTGAAGACGAATGCTATCGCCACAGAGACGAAAATGCCCAATATCATCGTCATCGCCTTGCCGGTGTTGATGAGTTCCGAAAGCTCAGCCCCGCCGCCGGAGTTAGTCTTGAAAATGGCTATTGCGAAGGTCGCGCCGATAAGTTCGAAGACCAACGAGACTGAAGTCGAGGTCGGAAGTCCTAATTTGTTGAATACATCAAGAAGAATCAGATTGGAGATTATGACGGCCAAGAAGATGTAAATCAATTCGTTGGCGTAGAAATATTCCGGTGCGAACACGCCGTTCCTCGCTATCTCCATCATGCCGTTGCTCATCGCCGCACCTGCCAGGATACCGGCGGAGGCGATTATCGTCACAACGCGGTATGACGCTGACTTGGTACCGACCGCAGATGACATGAAATTACATGCATCGTTGCTTACACCAGCACATAACCCCATGATAGCCAATAAGATGACTACTCCAAGTATTATCGGTAACATTGTTGCCATATCGTGTGAAATTTTTGCGCAAAAATATGAAAAATAAGTGAACAAATAACATTTGTTTAAAATTTGAATGCAGAGTGAAAAAAAAACCGGATGTAAAAATTTAATTCGTATTTTTGCAACTCGATTGTGAATAAATATGGATTTAATTTTAAAAGAAGTCGTAACTCATCGTGATTGGCGCAGGTTTATTGAATTTCCTAAAAAGCTTTTCAGAGGCAATTCATGTTTCATCCCCAGCCTTGACTCCGATGAGCGTGACAGTTTATACAGGGAGAAGAATCCAGCTTACAAATATTGCGACGCGAAGTTCTGGCTCGCGGAGTCAGGCGGCAAGGCGGTCGGACGCGTCGGCGCGATAATCAATAACCGTGCGAACAAGAAATGGAATGAGAAATTCGTGCGCTTCGGCTGGTTCGACTTCATCGAAGATATGGATGTCTTCAAGGCATTAATTAATAAGGTGGTTGATTTCGGAAAGAGTTTCGGCATGGAGAAAATCCACGGGCCGCTCGGGTTCACCGATATTGACAAGGAATGCTGGGTGACGGAAGGCTTCGACAACAGACAGAATATCAGTACTTTATATAACCCTTCTTATTACATCGACTTCATAAAGCACGCAGGTTTTTCTGTCGATTGCGAATGGATTCAGTACAAAATCCCGGCCTCGCAGCCGGTGCCCGAAAAGGTGAAGAAGGTGAGCCGGATGATTGCTGAAAGATATAAAGTAAGGTTAGTGGAGTTCAAAAAGGTGAGAGAGATGCGTCCGTACGGGACGAAGCTGTTTCACTGCCTGAACGATGCGTTCAAGAACCTTTACGGCTTCGTTGAGCTTACTGAAACGGAGATAAGGAACTACGTCAGGAAATTTTTTCCCGTTTTGGATCCCGAACTCGTGAAGTTCGTCGTTGACGAGAATGGCGAAGTGATTGCCTTCGCTGTCGCCATGCCGTGTCTCGATAACGCATTCAAAAAAATCAAAGGCCGTCTGTTCCCGTTCGGCTGGGTTAAGGTTTTGCACGACATGAAACATTATAAGGACATCGACTTCCTGCTCAACGGCGTGCGCACCGACTGGCAGGGCAGGGGCATACATGCGTTGTATCATGTGGCACTCAACGAATCGATGATAAAGAAAGGTTTGAGATATGCCTACTCCAACCCGCAAATCATTGGAAACAAAGCGGTTATGGTGTGGAAATCGCAATACGAATGTGAAGAGCATTTCAGGCGTGCCGTGTTTTCAAGGAATATTTAAGTGAATTTAAATAGAAATATTATGTTTTTCCCGATAATAAAAAATACGACGACAGCAAGCAGGATTTTCATTTTTGTCCTGCTTGTAGTGTTCGGCGCCGTGTTCGGCAGCGTGCTCGCGTCGGCGGTGGCGCTTTTGTCACACGGTTCATTGTCCGACGTGGCGAATCTCCGTATCGCCCAGATTTGCAGCCAGGTGGTCGGCTTCGTGATGCCGCCTCTGTTTTACGCCGCATTGGTGAAGGAGAAACCTCTTGATTATCTTGGGTTTAAAAAGATGCCGGTGATAGCACTACTTGGCGTCGTCGCAATGTTCACGGTGCTGCCTTTCAACAGTCTTGTCACTGAATGGAACGAAGGCTTCACCTTGCCGGAGTCGATGGCAGGACTTGAAGAATATTTCCGCATGGTCCAGGATATGGCCGATGACCTGATGAAGAAGTTCCTGGATGTCGAGACCGTCGGCGGACTCGTCACGAACATCCTGATGATCGCCGCTCTCGCAGCGATAGGCGAGGAGCTGCTCTTCCGCTCTGTGATCCAGCCGTTTATGATAAGGATTTGCAGAAACGTCTTCGTGGGTATTCTGGTGACTTCCGTGTTGTTCTCGGCCATGCACTTTGAATTCTACGGCTTCATTCCGAGAATAATCCTCGGAATAATGCTCGGATATATGTTCTACATCACAGGCTCGATCTGGTCGTCGATGCTGATGCATTTCGTCAACAATGCGACAATAGTGGTGCTTTATTATCTGAATTTCAATAAGATAATAGAACTTGATGTGGAGAACTTCGGCTCGTCGGAAAACATCTTCGTGATAATCGGCAGTTTGGCGGTCACGGTTGCAATTTTCGTTGTCTGTCGTCGTTTTATCAAACGTAATATTAAAACTTTATAACTTTACAAACTTTATAACTTTGCAACTATCATGGCTATAGATAAATTGTTGATTTATAAGTTTTTGAAATATGCAGTCGTTGGTTTTTCCGGGCTGTTTGTGGATTTCGGCGTTACATATCTTTTCAAGGAGAAGATAAAAATCAACAAGTACGTGAGCAATGCGTTGGGTTTTGTCTGCGCGGCAACCTCCAATTACATCCTGAACAGGCTGTGGACGTTTCAGAGCACCAACGAACATGTCGCGACCGAATACGGCTCGTTCATGATTGTATCGGCTATAGGCTTGGGAATCAATTCGTTGGTGTTGTGGATTCTCACCGACAAGTTGAAATGGAACTTCTATGTCAGCAAGATTTTCGCCATCGGCTGCGCCACGTTGTGGAACTTTTTCGCGAATCTGATGTTCACTTTCAACTAAACCACTTCCCACTCAACGATATTCTTTTTTTCTGAAGAGAAGCTCACTCCGATTCGGAAAAGTTTCCGTTTGTCGGCGGCGTAAGGCTCAGCGTAGCCTTTGTCCTCGATTTGTTTGAGTGCTTCGGCGGCGGTGCCGTCAAGTTTGAACTCGAAGATATAAATGTAATCGTTCGTCTCAACTATCATGTCGGCTCTTCCGCGGGAATTTTCTTTCTCTGTAAAAGTAGTGTAACACGACAGCAGCCTGAATATCAAATAAAGTGTGTAGTGATAATGGCTTTCGTAGCTCCATGCGCGTTCCTGGTAGTTCGCGTCGTACGGGATTGAGGCGAAGAAGCCCGAGAGAGCGTCGCGCATGTCGTCGAGGCGGCACTCGTCGAGCATGTCGTTGATGTCGAGGACGAGGTTCTTCGGGTCGTTCCTGCGACCGCAGTAGTCATTTGCGAGGAGTGCCACGAAGCCTTTGCGCACCTCGTTGTTCGGGAAGTCAAGTTGGTATCTGCCACTTTTCTCATTATATCCCTTTATCGTGAGGTAGCCGCTCTGGTAAATCATGGCCAATGGGTCTTCGGTGTCGGCCTTGTAGTCCATGAAGTAGCTCTTGTCGTACTTCCCGCTCACTATCTCCTTGATATTCGTCTTGCCGCGGTCGATGAGTCTTACAAGGTAAGTCGGCGTGGCCGTCGCAAACCAATAGTCATCAAGTTTTTTCTTCGACATCGCACTTAACACGCTGAAAGGGTTGAAGATGTCGAGCATCTTTTCGGAGAAATGATAGCCGTCGTACTGTTTCTTGAGACGCAGGTACATCTCTTCCTTGGTTTGTCCCAGTTCATCCGCCATCATCGCAATCTCGCCGTCGAAATAACTGACAAGTTCGTCTTTCGTTATTCCGCACAAAGCGTCGAAATTCTTGTCCATGCTGATGTCCTCCGGCTGGTTGAAGCCGCTGAAAACGCTCACCTGCGAGAATTTGGTGACACCCGTGAGAAGCACGAAACGCAGGTGTTCGTCGGAATATTTGAATACACTGTAAAACGCCTTTAAGATCTTCCTGTTGACATCCTCCATCGGCTCCATAAGAACATCTAATAGAGGTTTGTCGTACTCGTCGATGAGCACGACTGCCTTCTGACCTGTCTTCTTGTGAGCAGCCTTGAGGATTTCAGCGAAACGCAGCCCGTTGTCATGAATGCCGCTCGCGCAGTCATACTCCTTCTCCCACTCGTCCATGATGTGGTTCAGATACAGGTCCACCTTCCCGTCCCTCTCAAACCCTCCAAGCGAGAAATCCACATGAAACACAGGATATTTCACCCAGTCCTTTTCCAGTTCCTCTATTTTCAATCCTTTGAACAACTCCTTCTCGCCTTTGAAATAGCTTTCAAGCGTTGATAATAACAGCGATTTTCCGAATCTGCGCGGGCGGCAGAAAAAACAGATGTCTTTCTGCGCGAGGTTGTAAACGAGGTCGGTCTTGTCAACATATACATAACCGCCTTCAATGAGTGTGCTGAATGTCTGTTTTCCGATGGGGTACTTCATAACTGTATTATTTTTTCAGGCCGCAAAGATAACAAAAAAGTTTGAAAGTTTATAAAGTGTTAAAAGAGTATAGTTAAAAGTTAAAAGAGGAGAGAGGAGAGAGTTTTTTTGATCTGCGGGGTAGATGCCGGGCACGCGTGCCGCGTACCCGGTTATTGAGGTACTGCCCTGCGGGCAGCCCGCAAGCCCGGCGGTGTCTGTAAGGCACTATCTCAATAACCGGGT
>JAUNNU010000198.1 GCA_030537295.1 Bacteroidia bacterium | reverse complement strand
AAGCACACCGGCAGACCGGCCGGAAGGCTGTCGTCCTCATCGACGAGTACGACAAGCCGTTGTTAGATGTTCTTATGGATCCGATGGAAGAAAAGAACCGTGCCGTTCTTAAAGAGTTCTACGGCACTTTCAAGAAAGCCGACGAGCACCTGCGCTTCGTTCTTCTCACGGGCGTGACGAAGTTCTCTCAGGTGAGCGTGTTCAGCGGCTTCAACCAGCCGGATGACATAAGCATGGACAAGGACTTCGACGCGCTGTGCGGCATCACAAAAGACGAACTCGTGAGCTATTTCGATGAGGGGATAGGGAAGATGGCCGATGAACTGAAATACACGAAGGAAGAGATGTACCGCCGACTCAAGAACCAATACGACGGCTATCATTTCTCCAAGAAGATGACTGACATCTTCAACCCGTACAGCGTGCTGAATGCTTTGAGCAAGAAGGACATGGGCGACTACTGGTTTGCGACGGGCACCCCGACCTATCTCATGCGCCTGCTTGACCGCGGCAAGACCAACATGCAGGAGATCCTGAACGGAGAATATGAGAGCAGCTACTTCATGGACTACAAGGCCGACGTCGAAGACCCCTTGGCGATGATATATCAGAGCGGCTACCTCACCATAAAAAGTTTCAGGATGGGTCTTGGCTTCAAGACGTTATACACCCTCGACTATCCGAACGTGGAGGTGAAAGACGGTTTCGTGACATTGCTTGCGAATAATTATTTCCATAAGAAAGTACGCACCGAGCCGTTGATACAAGATATGACGTATATGCTTATGGAATGCCGCCTCGACGACATGCGCAACGCACTTTCCGGTTTCTTCGCTTCGATTCCATACGATGCTAACTACCAGCAACGCGATTGGAGCTACGAGAGCCATTACCATTACACTTTCTATCTGATATTCAGGCTTCTGTCGTGCTATACAGTCTTGACTGAAAAGGCGAACTCGCGCGGCAGGGCCGACATCATCGTTGAGACAAATGATTACGTCTATATCTTCGAGTTCAAACTTGACGGCACGGCCGCCGAAGCCCTCAAACAGATTGAAGACAAAGGTTACGCCGAGCCGTACGCCGCCGACAAGAGAAAACTTTTCCGCATCGGAGTAGCGTTTTCGAGCGAGAAGAAGAATATCGTTGAGTGGGAGGTGGTTTAGCCCGTCACGTCATTCGTGTGATTCGTGGTGAGAAATATCTGCGTTCAGTTTGTTGTTGACATCGCCACCTTCACCGTGGTCCACGCCGCAATGCCGCCTATGACCACAATCGTTGCGAGAACTACGAGAATGTCGGTCAGCTTTAGCGCGACAGGGTAGTAGTCAACGATATAGTTTCCAGTGCCGTCGCCGAGGCGTATTATCCCGACGTGTTGCTGAAGCAGCACCGCGATGATTCCTATCAGAAGTCCGATGATGCCGCCGACAACGGCGATGAGGGTTCCTTCGTTGAGGAAAATATTGTGTATCAAAGTGTTGTCGGCTCCCATGGCGCGTAAAGTGGAAGTGTCTTTCTTCTTCTCTATGATGAGCATCGACAGCGAGCCTATCACGTTGAACGTCGCCATTATCAATATGAATGTAAGTATCAGATATACGGCGAGTTTCTCCGATTTCATCATTTTATATAATGTGGACTGCTGCTCGTATTGGTCATCGACCTTGAAACCTGGGCCGAGGATGTTTTGTATTTCCTTCTTGACGGCGGAGAGGCTGCGTGCGGCGTCTTTGCCGTTTGGGACGAAGATCTCCACGGCAGACGAAAGGCTGTCGTAACCTATCAGGTCTGAAAGCCATTGGTATGGCGCGAGAATCAGCTGGTCGTCGATTTCCTGTTGTGTTGAAAACACCTGATTCACAAACAGTTGTCCGTTGTTGAAACTGTTTTCGATGTTGAATGACGAGGCGTTTCCGCGTCGCGGGACATATACCTGCACCATGGAGTACGGTCTGTTCGGGTTGATGCCGAGGTAATAGGCCATGCCGGAGCCGGGTGTCGCGAAGTCATAATCCTCACGGTGAAGACGCAGGCCTTTGCCGCCCACCACGGAGCCGTTGATGCGGCCGATGTTTTCATAGTCGTCAGGCACGCCTTTTATCTGTCCGATCTGTTGCTTGTCGGCGTTGCGGAAAAGCGCGTCTTCGGTGATTGTCGGAAGCACGAAGTCAACGTTCTTCACGTTTTTTATCTTGTCGAAAGGGAAGTCTTTGAGGTTCACGGTCTTGCCTTCCGTGGCGGTGATGCGCAGGTCAGGCGAGAGCTTGTGGATGGAGTCGGAGATGACCACGTTGAAGCCGTTGAACACCGAAAGCACGAAAATCATGGCGAAGGCCGCCACGCCGACACTCACTATCGAAATCCATGTGATTATGTTGATGAGGTTGTGGCTTTTCTTCGCGAGAAGATAACGTTGCGCTATGAAAAGTGTTAGTTTCATTGTTTCAAGGGTTTCAAAGTTTCAAGG
>JAUNNU010000089.1 GCA_030537295.1 Bacteroidia bacterium | reverse complement strand
TAAAAAAACGTCAGAGGAATAAAACCTGCTTAAAATTTTTGATTATTTTCGTTTAAAAAGTTACGTATATCATTGATTACAAGTACTTTTTTTTAGTGCATAAAACCAAACGACCACCTTTCTTCAACATGCGCAACCCGGCTGCAAATTTCGCAAAAATTCCTGACATCTGAGCTGGCGCACGAGGAAACACCATGCGCCGGCTGCTTTCGAACTTTATAAACTTTCGAACTATACTATCTCTTCCCCTTCATGATTTCCACGAACGGGTTGTAGTAGTTGTCGCCTTTCATCGTGACGCCTTCAAGACCCTTGCCACCGTTCTTCGGACGTTTCACGTCGCCGAAGATGCCTTTTTCGAGAGCGGTGAACAGACCTTCCTTGTTGATTTCTTCGAGAAGTGCTATTGTGTTGTCTAACACTAACTTGGCGCGTTCACGGCAGATGCCGCCTTCTTTAAACTGCATCTCGTCGCCGATGCTGCGCATGTTGTTGAAGATGTATTTCGCGTTCTCGATTGAGAGGTAACGGTCGCTCATGAACGGGGTGTGGATGGCTTCCGTCGGCATTCCGAGGAGCTGGATTCCCTGGTTTGTCCAGATGCCAATCATGTTGAACAGAGCGTCTTGGATGTGGCCGCGGAAGATGTTGCCTGTCATGAACTTGGTAGGCGGCATGTATTTCAGCGTTGCCTTCGGGAAGATCTCACGTGTCATCTGAGCCTGTGCGAGTTCGAGGAGGAAGCCGTTTTCAAGCATCGGGTCCATCTCGAAGGCGTGGCCGAGACCCATCTGTTCCTCTTTCAGACCCGCCATGAAAGCGAGCTGCTCGTTGATGAGGTCGGAGGCGAGGACGGTGTGTGCGGCCTCGACAGCGTCGGCGGTGGTGAGGTAGTTGTCTTCACCAGTGTTGATGATGACGCCTGCGAAACCGTTGATGATGCGTGACATATACTGGTCAATCAAGGTGCGCTGCATGTTGATGTCGCGGAAAAGGATACCGTAAAGGGCGTCGTTGAGCATGACATCGAGGCCTTCGAATGCGCCCATGACGGCGATTTCAGGCATGCAGAGACCGGAGCAGTAGTTGCAGAGGCGGATGTAACGTCCGAGTTCCTCGCCTACTTCGTCGAGAGCCTTGCGCATGATGCGGAAGTTCTCTTGCGTGGCGAACGTGCCGCCGAAGCCTTCAGTCGTCGCGCCGTAAGGTACGTAGTCGAGCAGGCTCTGGCCTGTAGTGCGGATGACGGCGATGACATCAGCACCCTGACGTGCGCCGGCCACGGCCTGGACGACGTCTTCGTAGATGTTGCCTGTGGCGACGATGATGTAGAGATAAGGTTTCGGGCCTTCGCCGATGGTGTTGAGATAATGGTCACGGCGGTCGTGACGGGCGCGGATGCGAGCCACGTTCTCATCGATGACAGGCTGCAATGTCTCCGCGATCTTCTTTGCGTCGCGTGTGACGACCTTGGTGATGTCGAGCTTGCCCTCGGCGACCTGCTCGGCGATCTGCTGCGGCTTCAAGCCAGTCTGAATCATCGCGTTGGCGATGAAGAACAACGCGCCTTCGTTGAGAACGCCCTTGTCTTTCAACGTCTCGACGATGACGTTCGGCAGCGGCACGTTGTTGGCGTCAACGCCGTCGATGCCCATCAGGCGGCAGAGCGTGCGCTCCACTGCGACGGTTGTGTACTGTTCAACGAAAGACTGGACGTCTTCCGCAATGTTTTTCGCCAGACCTCTGGCATACTCAACTTTCGTAAAATCGAGTCCTAATTTACTTGTCATAATACTGTATTTTAATTGTTATTACTTTCTATAATGTTTTTTACTTCTTCTATTTCTTTTTTAAGTTGTTCTTCAGTCGGCAAATATAGCGAATATTGTAATATTCACGTTTGTCAGCATCTGGTATTTGAATCAGCATTCTAAATTGCGACCAATTCAATTGGGAACGCACTGTGTTCCCAATTTCTGAAACCGAATTTGATGTATTGTTTAATATGAGATTCATAATTTGTCAATTCTTTATGATTTGCTTATTCTCAATTTATTCATCCTTGATTAGTAAATTGTTTTCTCCCAAAAAGTTAATGAAACTTGAAATGATATTGGCATTTCTTTGTTCAATATCCACTTTTTCAAAATCATTCAATTCCTTTGCAAGGTTTTGTAATTCGTATATATTCGTGCCAACTTTACTTTGATTCTTTCTTTCAAATCCCAAATAGTATTTCTTTTTATCTGCAAATCTATAGTCCGACGCTCGAATATTAATTCTCTTTTCAAGCAACGATTTGTTTCCCAAGAGTTCTACAGTTTTTCTGTCAACTACAGAATTATTGAGTTCTTGTCTTTTCCTAGCATAAATATGTTCTATTTCAAAAACCGTTTCTAATGACAAAAGCGTCTGATTTTCATCATACAACGCCCACCACGCAAGCATTGACCTCGTAATTGCACGATTATTAGAAAACACATAATTACCAAACATTGATTCCAACGTTTTTGGCTCAAATCTAAAATCTCTAAAATCAACTGCCTTATCATTTACTATATTAATCATTTCTGCGTAAATGGGGGTTCTAAGTGCATTCACACCTGGATTTGTAACTGCGTATGTCCAAATAAAGGCAATTATCAGCTTAAGAAATGAATAAAACCGTTCATTATCAAGACAGCCATTCTCATCTTTATTATGCATAAAATACACCGTCACAAAATAATACCACATTCCGTTTGGAGCATAATTCAACACAAAAAGCTGTCGAAGCACTTTCTCAGAGAACCTGTCTGTATCTTGATTTGAAACATCTTTCCAAAACTCTGCCAATTCTTCGAGATTTGATAAAGTTTCATCTTTAGATAAAATTTCATACTTGTTTCTCTCATAGAATTTCCTCAAAGCCTCAGTAGTTGATGACTTATTTCCTTGGAGTGCCCTTAAATAATACATGTATCGTGTAAAAAGTTCATCCATTGGCGTACCATAAATCGGATGGAAAAGATTATTTGAAAGATCTTCCAATGCTTTCCAGCGCTTAATAAATTCATCTTTTCTTCCTGTTTTTGAATAATACTTATAAAATTGAGCCTTGAAAATGTCGGCATCTGACAAAGGCAATCCTCTATCATTAAGTGTTGAGAATATCCTAAGAGCTGTGTCCTGTTTGTCCGCTTCTATTGGAAGTAAAATACAATTTTTTAAAATTCTAGCTGGAAGCAAAGGACAAGTTCCTGACAGAGCATATCTCCTTATAAAATCATCAATTACTCCTTCAAAATAACGATAATTCTCCGCATATTGGCTTTTGTATGAAGGTTTTACAACGCCATCCTTCAATATTTGCAAAAACTCGTCTTTATCATTATCCGTAGCAACTTCAGAATTAATCTTTAGTTCATTGAATTGGGGTCTATCCAATTCATCTGTTTTCCAAATACATTTTGCCAACAGAGATTTCATATCCTTGGAATCCACATCTGTTGCGACATCAAATCTGGAGTAAAACGCCCTCAACATCAGCATAAGCGTTGTCAACCTTTGCTGACCATCTATTATTTCCCTTTGCTCCTTCTCATTCTTAAATGTCACAATTGGTCCCAAATAATACTCGTCAGTCTTTGAATTAAACCCATTCGCATTACCATCTGGAAAAGCAAAGGCGAATATGTCCTCCCAAAGAGTTTTGCACTGATCAATTCCCCAAGCATACGGACGTTGATAATCTGGAATTAAAAAATCAGATTTACTATCACTAAATAGTCTTACTATTGTTTGCTGATCTACGTTTAACTTTGACATTGTGCATTTTATTTTTTAATTCTGTTGCAATTTATTCAATTGCGAACGCAGTATATTATTCGTAATTATCCAATTTTCTAATTGTGTCCGCACTGCGGACGCAATTCCAAATTCGTTTCCTGCCATCACTTTTCTCATTTCAGCAATCTCCTTTCTTCCACGCCTTCCAAAACCTTCATCTGCTGAATGGCGATTTTGTTCAGTTCAAGCAATCTTTCCTTTTGCTCCATACCTTTATTAATAAATACGGCATTAAGATTTTCCATATTCGACAGGCAAATCAACTGGTTGATGTTGGCGTAATCACGGATATTGCCTTTCAAATCAGGGTTTTCGTCGCGCCATTCCTTGGCTGTCATGCCGAACAAAGCCACATTCAGCACATCGGCTTCGTTGGCGTAAATCAAGGAACGGTGATAAGCGTCAGTCTCTTCTGGCACAAGGTTTTCCTTAATGGCATCGGTATGAATATGGTAATTGATTTTTGCCAACTCGCGTTTCACCGACCAACCGAGTTGCTTCTGTTCTTCTTCCTTGAGACGCTGGAATTCCTTTACCAAATATAACTCAAATTCTACCGACACCCAACTGGCGAATTTGAAAGCGATGTCTTTTTGTGCGTATGTACCTGATGCAGAACCTGTTTTACATATTATACCAATTGCATTTGTCAGCTCAACCCACCTTGAAGGACTCATTGTAAAGGCATTGCTACCTGCTTGTTGCAGGAGGGGGTCGAATTCGACCCCCCTAAAATTAGGGTTATTCAAAAGTTCCCACAAACCAAGATATTCAATCGTATTTTTCGAGCGCATCCAATTCTTAACAACATCCTTTGGTTCTATAGGATTCTTTTGTTTCGCAAGGTCCGTGATGCAAATGTAATCAGTTCCATTTACAATAAGTGTCCTGATTTTAGTATCTTTAACCGTAATCTGATTCATATCAATCTTCCTCCCATTTCGATTAATTTCGTCCCAAACCCCTCGAATTCGACAGGTTTAACTGTGGTGAATTCGACATAATCAAACCAACTTCATTATTATTAACCATCACCTTTGCCATATCAATTATTTGTTAACAACCTCGTTTGTCTATTCAATGCTTCCACCGACTCCAAGAAAGCCGTTTCCACTTCACTCAAAGTCTTCTGCTGATATTTCTTATATTCATTCGTCGCTTTTTCTATCGCCTTTTCGTGGCTAATTGTGCCGTTTCCTATCAGCAATTGTTCTCCACTCATCGTTAAGATCCTGTCAAGATGCCGCGCCCAATCTTTCATTGTCATCGGAATTTCCTTTTCCGCCTGTCGTTCCGCGAAATCCAAATATCCGCTGACAATCTGTCCCATAGCTCTCAATTCCTTTTCATCCAAATAGTTCTTTGCCACAACGGCATCTTTCAAATGAGGCCGGCTTCCCTCGAAACTCTTCTCGGAAGAACGGATGTCGCGGATTCTTTCAAGCAGTTCCTTCCAATAACCGCCTCCGCCGAGATTCTTCAACCTCTCATCATCAATGGTAAATCCTTTACGGATATATTCATTCAAACGTTTCGTAGCCCACTGCCTGAATTGCGTACCGCGCAATGATTTGACTCGATAACCGACACTGATGATCACATCTAAGTTATAGTAATTGGTAGGCTTGGTAGAAAAATCGGAATTTCCGATTTTTCTCATCACATCTTCATCTTTGAGTTCGCCTTCTTTGAAAATATTCAGAATGTGTTCATTAATGGTCGATCTTGATTTGTCAAACAACTGCGACATTGATTCAATGGTCAGCCACACAGTCTCTTCTGCAAACAGCACATCGACGCTAACCTGTTCATCGTCAGTCTTAAACAGAATCATGCGCGAATCAGCTCCAACCAATGAGTTGTTGGAAGTTCCTTCAGCCGATATGTCTTTCTTTCTTTTCATAATTCAAATTTGTTTTACACTATTTAATGTGGTCAATTTCGACCACTCTCCTCGCCTCCTCAATCCACTCGCTGTCAACTCCCAAACTCTCCGCTATGTTCAACGCCTCATGCGGCACCTCGCCATTCTTCACTTCGACAAGCTCATAGTTCATGCAACCATTCTCAAAACCTCTGACACGAAGACAACGGTTGTTATATGTGTTTATGTTATAATGCGTTACGATTATCAGGCTCATCTGTTTCTCCTGAAGCACCTTCACCAACGCCGACACCAACGCTGTGCCTTCGGTCGGGTTCGTGGTTCTCGCCGGCTCGTCAATCAAAGCGAGGAAATTCGTTTTCATCTTCGATGTCTTGACAATCTCGTCGATATTCTTCATCTCGGCCGCAAACGACGACAAGCCTCTCTGCACCGACTGCTCATCCGTCGTGCAAAGGAAAACCTCGTTTTGAACAATGATTTTTGCCTCCGCCGCCGGAATGCCGAAACCGTACTGGAAAAGATACTGGCACAAAGCTAACGTTTTCAAAACCACAGTCTTACCGCCCATGTTCGTTCCCATGATGATTGTCGGACGTATGCCGAAACGGATGTCAATGGGTTGGAAACTCAATCCGTTTGAGACGTGCTGCGGCACGTCTTTACCATTGAACATAGACGATTTTTCGTCCAAAATGTTTTTTATTTCAGGATTAAACAAACCTTTGTATTCCGTTTCGCCGTCGTACGAAATCATTGGGAACACAAGGTTCATCTTAATCATCTGAAATGCCTTCGCAAGGTTTAAGTCGATGAACGCCAATGCTTTCTGCGCCGCCTCAAGGTCATCGGCGTATTTTGAAAGCCGCATCGAAAGTTTCGCCCTAACCTCGTCTTCAATGGAACTCGCTTCCGCAAACAACGCCTCGTCAAACTCTTCTTTCTCCTTCATCATGCGACGAAGCTCCTTCAGTCGCTCGTTGTATGAGTCGTATATATAAAACGTCGCAATCTTCATGCCATCGGGATCAAGGATGTTTACGACATCTTCAAGATTCGGGATGAAAACGCAATCGTCTAAACGCAATTTTTCAATTATAACCTGAATCTCCGATGCGAGAATCGCCAAATGTTTCACCTCGAACAACTCGATGTCGTCCAAGATGTATTTGTTTTTAAGGTGGTTAATTGTGCTCTGAATCTCTTTCAGATTGCAGAGTTTGAACTGCAAAGTATTGATTTGATTTAAGTTTTCCTTCTGATTTACAACATTATAGAACTCTTTGAGAATTTGATATTTTGTTTCAATCTCGACAGCGTTTTTTGACATCTCGGTGTCGAGAAGCAGACGACGCGTATATCCCGAATGCGTGTCGAGGTTGTCGATCATGTATTTCAGACCGCAGGGTGAATCTATGAGTTGTTTCAGTTGCATCAGTTTTTCATCAAATCATAAACCGGAAGGTTGATTGCTTCCGATAGTGTTTTACAAAGTTTTTCCGAATCCAAAACCATGCCATTTGGCGCGGTCGGGTTCACTGTCACAGCGATGAGCTTGCTTTTCATCATGACGCCCACCTTTCCGCCGCCGCTCACAAAGCCCTTATATAATAAAGGTGTAAGGAAAATCTTCGTGAAGTCGGTGACCACAACCTCCGTCTCCTTGAACAGCCGTTTGCCGCGGATGTGGTTTAAAAACGTGTCGGTCAATGCGCCTGTCAAGTATAGCGTCTTACAATGTTCGATGCCTTCCGTGTTAAGATTCGTTGACAACGACGACGACACTTTCAAATCATGAAGTTCGTCATTATCATCGACTGCCCACACACCGCTGTGAATATCATTGAATCTCAATCTGTTCTCTTCGGAAGTGAGATCAAGATTTATCATCTCCACCACGAAAGCGGTCTTCTGCACGAGTGTACTCATGTTTGCGGAATAGGCCGCGCCCGTTGACAGAATCATCGACTCGCTTGTTGCCGGCGACGCAAGGCTCATCCGCGAAAGCGCACCGTCAATCAAAATCAAGTCGATGTCGAATTTCCGCATCGAACTCATCCAGCGTCTCAGCCCGAAGTTTGACGAAGGTCCAGAAAGTAAAATCTTTCCTTTTGTCAGAGCCTTTGCCGTGACTATTCTTCCGAGTGAGGTGCTTTCATCGCTCACATCGACAAGCTCCGAAACCAATTTCCTGCTAAGATAATGTTTCTCGCTTGTCGCAAAAAAAGTGTCAGCCTTTAAAGTAATCTCCGGCTTGGCGGTACGTGTCACCTGGTCTGTCGTCTCGCCGTCAATACCGATGGAACTCACCGCAATACGCATTCCGTCGAGGGGTAGGCGGTCAAGGACATAGTTAAGACAGACTGTCTTTCCCGTGTTTTTCTCAAGTCCGACGATGGAACAACTTTTGTATTTAACAAGTTCCTTTATAAAAGGCATTGATTGTCAGTATGATAAAATTATTCTACAATATTTTCTTCGGTAGTAGGAATTTCGACTTCTACAGTTTTCATCTTTTCGCCGATGAACCATGTGAAGAAGAAATATAATATTCCCGAGGCTGCGGCATAGATGCCGGCTTCAATGATATTTTCAAACCTGCCACTCGTAGGATGCAGCACCAATACGATGACTGCACTTATAAGCCATTGAATCACAGCAAAAATCACGCCCGCTTTCCATCTCGGAAAACTTTTATATTTAACCATTTTTCTGTAATTTTAAATTGTAAAGATTGGCCGGAAATCCTTTAAGATAAACCGGCCAATCTAAAAGCCCAATTAAATTATTTATTTTCGTTACGTTTTTCGTTGCGTTCGTGGCGTTTCAGATGAGCCGGTTCGATGTTCATCTTCTCGCCTTCGAGGAGTGTGATGACGCCGTCAACAGGTCTGTTTCTGTCAACGTCTTCAACTCTTTCGGCTTCGAGTCTCTTCTTAAGAGCCTGGCATTCAGGGCAGTTGCAATCGCTGTGATATTCTGCCGGCTCGGTGTAAGTCGTGATGACGCCTTCGAAATTACGGAGAACCACTCTGCCGGGTGACTGTGAGATGACGTACTGTGGCATGACCGGTGTCTTGCCGCCGCCGCCCGGAGCATCGACAACGAATGTCGGGACGCAGAATCCTGAGGTGTGGCCGCGGAGACCTTCGATGATCTCGATGCCTTTCGATACTGGTGTGCGGAAGTGTTCAAGACCCATTGAGAGGTCGCACTGATATATATAATAAGGTCTCACGCGCATCTTCACGAGTTCGTGAACGAGGTTTCTCATCACGAAGACACAGTCGTTGATGCCGCGGAGCAACACGCTCTGGTTGCCGAGCGGGATGCCGGCGTCGGCGAGACGTGCGCAAGCCGCCGCTGACTCTGGTGTCACCTCGTTCGGATGGTTGAAGTGCGTGTTGATCCAAATCGGATGATATTTCTTCAGCATGTCGCACAAAGCCGGAGTGATACGCTGCGGGCACACGACAGGCGTGCGCGTTCCGAGACGGACGATCTCCACGTGTTTGATCTTACGAAGACGGCCGATGATGTACTCCAGCTTCTCGTCGCTGACCATCAAGGCGTCACCGCCTGACAGCAACACGTCGCGGACACACTCTGTCTTCTCTATGTATTCGAGAGCTTTCTCGATGCGGTCTTTCGGTGACTCGTCATCTTTCTGGCCTGCGAAACGGCGGCGTGTGCAGTGACGGCAGTACATCGAGCACATGTCGGTGATGAGGAACAGCACTCTGTCCGGATAACGGTGTGTGAGGCCCGGGACCGGTGAGTCCTCGTCTTCATGCAACGGGTCGAGGAGGTCGGCGCGTGCGATGTGTGTCTCTGCCGCTGTCGGGATGCACTGACGGCGCACCGGGTCATGCGGGTCGTCAGGGTTGATGAGGCTTAAATAATAAGGTGTGATGGCCATGCGGAGTGTCTGCAAGGTCTTCTTCACGCCTTCTTCTTCCTCTTCCGTCAGTTTGATGTATTTCTTGAGCTGGTCAAGATTCTCGATACGGTTCTTGACCTGCCATTTCCAGTCGTTCCACTGTTCGTCGGTAACTTCCGGGAATAATTGTTTTCTTCTTGATTCGCCCATTTTATTAGTTTTTAATAATCAGCTTTTAGCCGTTAGCTAATGCCACATTCAGCGTACCCATGGCTAATGACTAATGACTAAAAGCTAAAGACATCTATGCATAGAGTTCTTCAAAAATCTTACGGAGCTTCTCGCTCTCGCGGAGTTCCTGCAATGTGAACTCGGCGTGGCCTTTCGTGTAACCGTTGCCCATGATCATGTTCACGTCAGCGCCGATGCCTTCTGCGCCGAGTGATGCCTTCGTGAAGCTTGTCGCCATTGAGAAGAAATAGACAACACCGTCGTCCTTTGTGCAGAGGACTGCTGTCATCTCCTGATCCGGCACGTTGACGCAGTTGATCGTGACGTCAGCCATCTTGCCGTTGGTGAGACGCTCGACGAGTTCGTAAATCTGAACAGGTGTAAGACCTGCCGCGCTCTCGACGATGTCGCAGAAGCCGAGGTCTTTGATGCGCTGTGTTGACTTCGGGCTGTTGGCGATGCCGATGACTTTACCTGTCACGCCGACGCGTTTCTTCGCTTCGTAGCAGCAGAGCATACCTGACTTGCCACCTGCGCCAAGGATGACGACTGTCTGACCATACTGGCAGAGTTTCGCTGTCTGTGCCGGTGCGCCGGCGACGTCTAATGCTGACAGAGCGAGTTTCTCCGGCATGTCGGTCGGGATCTTTGCGTAGATGCCGCTTTCGAAGAGGATGGCCTTACCTTTGATGTCAACTTGGTCGATTTCAGGACGGATTTCAAGAATCTCGTCGATGCGGAGAGGTGTGAGTGACAAAGAGACGAGTGTCGCGATGCGGTCGCCTTCCTTGAGGTCGATCTTGCCTTTCAAAGCGTCGCCGATCTTCTCGACCTTGCCGAGGAGCATACCGCCTGATCCTGTTCTGCGGTTGCGGTGTTTGCCCTGAAGCTCAACATTATAGAACATTTCCTTCTTCACTTCTTCCATGATCTTGGCTTCGCTTGCGCCTTCACCGGCCTGCTGTTTGGCATAGTTGTGAATGTCGGTGAACGAAGCTGAGTCGATGTTCAAAGTCTGGACGTCGATGAGGATTTCATTGTCATAAATCTCGTCCATGTTGTTGTCGAGTTTGTTAGCTGGTTGTGGAAGAACGCCTTTCGGTTCAATCACGCGGTGTGTACCGTATTTATTTCCGTGTTTCTGCATTGTGTTTTATTTTTTAATTTGTTAATATTCCTTAAATTCCTAATTACCTAATTACCTGATTTACCTTTTCTTAAGTCCGAGAATCTCTCTTGCCTCGTCGCTTGTCGCGATCGGGCGGCCGAGTTCTTTTGCCAATCTCACGACTTTCTCGACGAGTTCGCCGTTTGATTTGGCGAGGACGCCTTTTGAGAGATAGAGGTTGTCTTCGAATCCGACGCGCACGTTGCCGCCCATGGCGATAGCTGCCGCTGCCATCGGGAATGCGTTACGGCCGACGCCTGTCACTGTCCATGTCGAACCGGCTGGGATGCCGTTGACGAGCCAGCAGAGGTTGGCGACTGTCGCCGGTGTGCAGCCCGGGACGCCGAGCACGAAGTTGAACTGCATCGGTGCGCCCGGTACCTGGCCTTTCTTTGCCATTGTCAAAATGGTGTCGAGGTGACCCATCTCGAAGCATTCATATTCCGGCTTGATGCCGCGTTCGATCATGCGCTGGCCGAAGGCACGCATCGTCGGCATTGAATTGTCAAATATATCGTCACCGAAGTTGCATGTGCCGCAGTCGAGTGTGGCCATCTCCGGAAGCGGGTTGGTGTCGGTTGACTGAAGACGTTCGTCTGGTGTCATGCCGACGGCGCCGCCTGTCGAAGGGATGAGGATGACATTCGGGCAGACCTTGAGGATGGCTTCTTCGCATTCCTGGAAACGCTCACGGCTCTGTGTCGGGGTGCCGTCGTCCCAACGGACGTGAAGGTGGACGATTGCGGCGCCGGCATCGACGGCCGACTTCGCCTCGCGCACGATCTCCTCAACGGTGTACGGCACGTTCGGGTTCTGTTCTTTTGTTACTTCTGCGCCGCAGATGGCGGCTGTGATGATGAGTTTATCCATTTCTTTATCCTTTATCTTTGAATTCTCTGCTGTTCTTTCTTCACGACGCATGTGCCGCTCGCGCGTGCCACGATGATTGGTTCCTCCAGAACATCGGCTGCCGAGTCGGAAATGTCGGGGCGCGGTACGATGACCTTACGTGCCACGAACTCCATCTTGCGCGATGTGTTGCCAATCTTTGTGACCCAACCTTCAGCCTCGATATAGTCGCCGGCGTAAACCGGAGCGAGGAACTCTATGTTGTCGTATGCGCAGAAGAGACCTTCGTCACCGTCTGTCATGATTAATAATTCCGTTGCGACGTCGCCGAAGAGGTGAACCATGTGTGCGCCGTCAACCAAGTTTCCGCCGTAATGAGCGTCTTTCGCACTCATGCGGAGTCTGAGCATTGATCTATATTCTTTTTCCATTTGCTTGAATTTTAACAGTTTATAAAGTTATAAAGTTCATAAAGTTTAT
>JAUNNU010000197.1 GCA_030537295.1 Bacteroidia bacterium | reverse complement strand
CAAGGCCATTCGTCGGGAGCTGGTGGAGAATCATCAGCTGCGGGCAGTCATCTCCATGCCCTCCGGTGTGTTCAAGCCCTACGCCGGAGTCTCCACCGCCGTGCTGGTATTTACCAGGACGGGACACGGCGGCACGGACAAAGTATGGTTCTATGACATGACCGCCGACGGATTCAGTCTGGATGACAAGCGCTCGGAGGTAGCGGAGAACGATATCCCCGACATCATAGAGAGATTTGCCAATCTTGCCGCCGAGACCGACCGGAAGCGGACAGATAAATCCTTCCTCGTGCCGAAGGACGAGATAGCCGCTAACGACTACGACCTCAGTATCAATAAGTACAAAGAAGTGGAATATGTGGCGGTAGAGTACCCGCCCACAGAAGAAATCATGGCCAATATCCGGGAGATAGAGCTGGAGATTGGCAAGGAATTGGAAGAGCTGGAGAGACTGCTGGGGTTATAAGGAGATATCATGGCAATTCAGGAAAATAATAAAATACAATTGTTTGAACATCAACCGATTCGGACGGCATGGGATGAAAACGAAGAAGAATGGTATTTTTCTATTGTAGATACGGTTTCTGCATTAACTGACCAGAATACGCAGAGAAGTGCCAGTACATATTGGTCGGTTCTCAAGAAAAGGCTGAAAGATGAAGGCGCAGATCAGTTGCTTACAAATTGTAAGCAACTGAAGATGAAGTCTCCGAAAGATGGTAAACGCTACAAGACTGATGTGGCGACAACGGAGCAGTTACTTCGTATCATTCAGTCGATCCCTTCAAAGAAAGCGGAGCCATTTAAAATGTGGTTGGCTCAAGTCGGTAGAGAACGAATAGAGGAAATAATTGACCCGGAACTCACTATCGAGCGAGCGTTGGCCACTTATGCCCAAAAGGGTTATCCGGCGGATTGGATTAACCAGAGATTACAAACAATTCGGGCACGCAAGGAACTGACAGATGCCTGGAAAGAACACGGCGTAGAAGAGGGTAAAGAGTTTGCAATCCTTACGGACGAGGTGACGAAAGCATGGGCTGGTATGACAACTCGTCAGTATAAAAATCTAAAGGGATTAAAAAAGGAAAATCTTCGTGATAATATGAGCACGTTGGAACTGGCTCTCAATATGCTCGCAGAGGCGACGACTACTGAACTGACAAAGGTTCAAAACCCAAGTGGATTAGTGGAAAACAGAGAAGTGGCTAAGCAGGGGGGAAGTGTCGCTGGCGACGCCCGAAAAACTATTGAAGCACAGACAGGGCGTCCTGTAATTTCATCGGAAAATGCAAAATCGATGCTACTCAATTCTGCGGTCGTTGGTATGATAGAAGGCGTTGTAAAAAAGGGTGAGTGAATTCTAATTTGTGGTGATGCAAATGAAAAAAATAAAGCTAAAAGAAGTATGTGCTGTTAATCCAAAAGACAATATAGAAGAGCTCGATATGACTGTTTCTTTTGTGCCAATGCAAAAAGTATCCGAAACAGGGGACATTGATGTTTCGGAGGAAAGAATTGCAAAAGAAGTAATTAAGGGTTTCACTTCGTTCATTGATGGCGATGTTTTAATGGCGAAAATAACGCCGTGTATGGAAAATGGAAAAGGTGCGATTGCTAAAGGTCTACGGAATAATAGAGGCTTCGGAAGCACAGAATTCTTGGTTATTCGTCCTGACGCGAACAAGGTTTGCAGTGATTGGATATATTATTACACGGTCGGAAAGAAGTTTAGAAAAGATTGTGAACGGAATATGACCGGCAGTGCCGGTCAAAAGCGTGTGCCTAAAACATATATTGAAAATTGTTTAATACCCGTTCCTTCGATGGAAGAACAACGCAATTTGGTCGATAGCCTGAATAAGGCAAAGACGATAATAAAACTGCGTAAGCACGAACTTCAAAAGCTGGACGACCTCATCAAAGCCAGATTTGGCGAGATGTTTGGTGACAGATGGAAAAATGATAAGGGCTGGGAGCAAACGACCTTAAATGAATGTGCAACTTTCTATAACGGAAAAGCACATGAGCAAGTCGTGGATGAAGATGGAGAGTACATTCTTGTAACATCACGTTACATTGCATCAGATATGTCTGATTATAGAAGGACAAGTGCAATGTTGTTCCCTCTTCAGGTTGGTGATATTTGTATGGTAATGAGTGATGTTCCTAATGGAAAAGCTTTGGCTAAATGTGTAAGAATTGAAGAAGACGGTATATATACACTAAATCAGCGAATTTGCTGTTTTAGAGATTACAAGCTAAATCAAGTTTTCTTTTACTATCTTTTGAATCGCCATGAGTATTTGCTCTCATTTGATAATGGAGATAGTCAGACAAACTTACGAAAAAATGATTTGCTTGCTTGTCCTGTTATTTGTCCACCAATGGAGCTTCAAGAACAGTTTAAAGATTTTGTAAGCCAAGTCAACAAATCCAAAGCCTCCGTTCAGAAGGCACTCGACGAAACTCAGCTG
>JAUNNU010000196.1 GCA_030537295.1 Bacteroidia bacterium | reverse complement strand
TTGCTGTGACATTTTCCTGATTTACACTATTATCTTTCCAAACTGTCACCCTGAACTGGTTCGCACTTTCTTCGTTGTCGAAGTCTATCTTTACGTTCTCTTTCAACGCTCTTAATATGCCCGAACCCAAGCCTCTGTAAATCATCGTTCTTCCGCTTAATTCCGCCATCGCCGGATTGCGCTGCTTCGACACCCCAAGCATCAGGTCGCTCACATTGATGCCTCCGAACAGCGAGCCTGAGTTTACGATTTCAATCCGGTTGTCGAAAATGAGCAGACGTATCGCGGCGGGGTGGAGCAGGTCGAGGTGGACAAGCGAGTTCTGTATCAACTCCTCCAAAACCACTTCTGGGATTTCTGGTATGCCCGTCTTGTTGAAATTCTGTCCGTTCTGCCTGTAATGAAGATTTGATTTGGCGAACGACATGGCTTCGCGGAACATGCACGGAATAGTCCCCGAAATGTCGCGGCTGTCGCGGTATTCCGAACCTGCAATGTCATTGCCGACGTAGGCGACGGCTTTGACGACGAAGGCGGGCAGGAAATGCTGCGGATTACGCCCGAAAAACATCACTCCGGCTTGCGTGAGTTCGCCGTTGCCGGCCAAAATATTCTGACTTTTCAGAAGTTGTTCAAGTGGCATTCCGAAGTCTTCCTTTTCCTTCCCGAAAGTTTTAGTGAAATATTCATTCACGTATGCCATTTCCAAATCTTTTATTGAGGAACCATGCAAGGGCTGCAATTCAGGCCGGTAGGTGCCTGAATCTTGGAACAAGGCGAGAATCTCGCTGTTTTCGGTAATTCGGCGTTTGTCGGCTCCTTGCTTCACCCATATTTCGCCGGTGAGATTCTTGTATGGCTTGTTTTTGCCTTGCTCAACCGTGCAGACAAGGACGTGCTTCCCGTCAATTTTCAAAACGTCGGTTTCAATGTATATCGTAGGGCGCACTTGTTCGTTGGCAGTGTTGCCGAGTTCCGAGCTTGCAGCCTGAATTTCTTCGTACGACAGCCCGATGACTTCGCCGGTCTTGTCCTTGACGCCAAAGAAAATGCGTCCGCCTTTGGTGTTTGCGAAAGCTATCATTTCCTTCGCGATCTCTTTCTGTGTCGTGAACTTCTGCTTGAACTGCATGGTCGTTGTCTCGCCGCACTTTATTGTATCTTTCAAATCTTCTGTGTTCATTGTCGTGATTTTTTAATTTCGCAAAATTACAAATTAAATTCCAATTGCAATCAAATTCCCGTTTACCCGAACCAATACTCCATCCTGCTGTCGAACAGCCGCCGGCTCTCCCTTATCGAATTGCTTATAAGCTCCTTCTGCCTCTCAATAGCCTCGATTTTCGACGCAAACGACTGCTGGAGCTGGAGAGGAGGAACAGGGATGTCGAGTTTTCTTATATCACCTAATGCAATGAATTTCTGTGTTCCTCCTTTATTTTTACCTTTCATATAATCATCAAAGGCTCTGCTTGACATGATTGCTTGTATGAAAATATTATTGGCTTTAGAATCTTTTATGAATTTTATTAGTGCAACATTTTTAATTGCAAAATCTCTACTTTTTTTAACAATAACTGGTTTGCCAATAGTTCCTATCATTGGCATAATTATATCACCGTTGTCAACATGAGACCTCTTGGAGATTTTCAAATAATCTTCTTCGCAAATGTAATTCACATTGTCGAAAGAAATACAACCATCAATGATGTTTTTTGATGTTACAAGAGGGAATCCGTGTTCGTAATATTCAGGTGAATCATGAGTGCCATCACGAACATCACAAATCTTACCTAATTCTGATTTTTCCCATCCTTTTTCGTTCGTCACCGGGTCGCCGAACATGTCGTAGAATGTGGCTTGCGCGAGTTTGTCGAGTTCGGCAATCTGCTGCTTCTGCTTCTCGATGATGTCTGAAAGCAAGTCGAGCTCGGCGACAATCTGCTGCTGGACAGGCAGCGGAGGGACGGGAATGGAAATTGTTTTCAAATTTGTTCCATTCAATCCACCTTGTGCTGCACCTTTTATCCTTATTTTAAGTTGAAGTTGTCCAATATGTGAATACAAAAAATAAAACAGATACCACTGTAGAATTGATTTGGCCCTAAGAATAAAAACATGTTCGTTTACCATAGAACATGTTGACGATAATTCACCACGTAATATAGCCACTTTACCGGTGAGAGCGCCATCTTTACATAATAGAATGTCATTTTCAACAATATGCCCCTTTTTGTTTTCATTATAATAATCGTATGTTACATATTTTGGACTTGATAAATCAATGTGTCCATTTCTTCCAATATGTTCACCGCCTAACGATAAAACACCCTCATTAATATTCCCAACCCCACCTGCTGGACGACTGCCAGAAGTGAAAGTAGCAATTTCCCCAAGTTTCTTATATTTCCAGTTTTCTTTCATAAATGCCTGTTCTTTGTTGTATTATATTGTTTTTATTGAACTTAATATCATTAAAACTC
>JAUNNU010000088.1:5828-12368 GCA_030537295.1 Bacteroidia bacterium | reverse complement strand
CGTTTTAATAAAGTTATTGAAAAAATGCGGAGCGACGATGGTTTTTCGTCGCTCCGCTTTCTCTTTTGACTTTTCTCTTTTCTCTTTTAACTTTCCTATCGTATCTCACAACGACTTTCGCCGCTCTGTCGCCGACTCTCACGACGTAAGCTCCCGCGTTGAGCATGATGTCGCAGCTTTCGACGTTGACGCGTGTGGCCACGCAGCGTCCTGTCATGTCGAAAACGCCGATGTTGGCGGCTTCGCCGTTGTAGCGGATCTTGCCTTCAAGACCGCTGACGTTGAGGTTTTCAAGTTCGATTTCGTTCTCTGAAACAGAACTCCAGTTGATGTAAAACGCCTCGCAGACCGTCGCGCCGTCTTCGGTCTCGTATGAATATCTGTCCCATCTGTTGTAAACAGGAATCGTTATCTCAAGCGAATTATACATCGGTGTACATCCGAATCTGTTCCATACATAGTCGTGGCCGAGGACTTCGTCAGCCGCAATCTCGCTGTCATATTCATATGTCATCAGAGTGGTCTCATCCCAATCGGAATTTGAAGAGTTCCAAATGAAGTTGTCAACGGTCTCGCGGTTGCCGTTTGCGTCGTATGAATAAACGACCTTGATGTACGGTTCGAGGACCTCGTTCATCCAGTAGTCTTCAATGAGATATTCGCTCATTGTCAGGCCGTCTTCGAGGAAGGTGGCTGTGTATCTTTGTGTCTCGACCAATCCTTTTGATTCGACATTGTTGAAATAATGATAGACCTCAACGGCTCCCTGTTCGTTGAAATCTTTAACTATTCTGTCGCTAATCACCTGTTCGCCGGTATAATACGAATAGCTCGTATATTCCGAATAGTCGCCGTTTGGCATACGGACGTATTCCGTCCTTGAGCTGAGGACCCAGTCGTTTGTCTCGTATGAGTCGAAATACCAGCTTTCCATCGCCGTCACAAAATTGTTCTCATCATATTCGTAAACCTCCTTGCCTTCAACGAAATAGCCTGAACCAGCCCACATGTCGAACATATATGAAATGTTTGTGAGCATGTTGTGATTCTCATCGTAAGTCATTTCGTTGTAATATGTCACGTTCCACCAGACACTGTCAATAGTCTGTTTGTCAAGTTGTTGCCACAAGACGGCGTCGCCGTTTTCGTCGAAAGTATAGATTTCTTTCCATCCTTCAGTCCATTCGCCGTTTTCCCAATAGTAGCCGTAGAGGTTTGGCAACGCTTCGCTCGTCTCATAATCCATGACGGCCTTTTCCGTCGCCTGCATCGGGAAGTCTTCAAATTCCTGATATTGGATTTCTGAATGCACGCGGCCTTTCCAGTCCATCTCGTACTTGTAGCACATCTTCGACCAGACATCAATGTTGGCGATGGAGTCAACTTGCTGATTGAAAGATTGGTCTTCTGATGTCTCATTTCTTGAGTTCATCACTTTCTCGATGATTTCCTTCTGTGTTTTTCTCTGTTTGATGGTCCTGCCATCTTGCGCCGCCGCCCCTAATGTGAAGCCGGCCAGCAACATCATAAGTAAAAGTTTCTTCATAGACGTTTAATTTTTAAAATTTCAGCAAAGTTAGTAATAAATATCAATACATTGAACAAAATTTTTTTAAAAGCCGGAACAGATTCCTCCGTTCCGGCTTGGAAATTTGTTTATAATTTATCAATCATTTAAATTTGTTCGTCAACTGTTGCTTCCGCCGGTGTCTCTTCGACAGGTGTGACTTCTTCCGCCACAGGCTCTTCGGCCGGCGCTTCAACAGGTGTCTCGACTACCACTTCAGGCTGCGGCCAGAAAGGACGTTTCTCCTTCGGGATGCAGAAATACACTATGCCGGCTACGACGACGATGGCCGCAAACCAAAGCAATATCTTCTTCCAGACCGGCATCTTTTTCACGAACGGGTCTTTCATCTTCACGATAGGATATTTGGCGATGTGCGTCAGGGTCTCGCCGAAGCGCACGTTGACAAGTACTTTCGCGTTGACAGCCCAGCCGTTGGCGTTGAGCAGCGGCGAGAGATTGCGTTTGCGGAGCTTGAGCCACGCCTTTATCATGGCAGGGCCGGAGATGACCAACAATATTCCGACAATGGCGATAATTAACTCCCACCAATGAAGTTTCTGGATTGAATCAACCAACAAAGCCAAGGCTCCGCCGACAGCGCCTACCGCCACGCCGACCATTGCGAACATGCTCACGTATTTCGTCATGTCGAAAGGCTGTTTCGGTGCGGAAGCGTCGCCGGTACCTTCCACCTTTGCGGTGAGGTTGCCCATCACCTCGGCGTCTTTGGCCTCCGCATTCTTGTTGATGGTCTTCTCGATGAAGTCACCGAGCTTGCGGTACGGTGTCCAGAACGCCTGGCGCACGCTGATAGGGTTGTCGATGATGCTGATGATGGTGGCGTCCCAGTCCAAACCGTCGCGGTCGTAGAAGATGGCGTTCTTGCCGACCCTGATGTTTCCGATGTCGCCGTCAGTGATGACAACTCCGATGGTCATCTTGGCAGGCTTGCTCTTGCATGTGCAGTCGCAATATACGATAAACATGTTGCTCAGACCCGCACCCGCAGTCTGCTTGCCCATGTCAGTGACCTTGAAGCAGAGGTCGCAGCTGCGCTGGTCGATGTAAAGCGTTCCGGCCTGGAAGATGGCTTTCCTGTCGCGTGAATAAAAGTCAGAGAATGTCACGAAGTTCTTCAGAACAGTGAAGAAATCTCTGTAGAGATGCATGAATTTGTTTACCGTGTCGATGGAGTTGGCTGTCGATTCGAGAGCCAGGTCCTGTGCGACGATTTCAAGAAGCTCGGCCTTGCGGTTGTTGTCGAGCAACGCCTTGGCTGCGTCGTAGCCGAGACCTTCAACGTTGTCGCCTTTCTTCGCCGCCATGTAAGCTCTGTAAGCCCCCATTTTAGCTTGCACCGCATCCCATTGTTCCTCGGTGATGAACTCGGTGTCGGGATATTCAACGTTGAACACCAATGTCTTAAGATTATTGAACGCGGCTTTCCATGCCGGGTTGATGCCGGCGTTGAGCATGAGTTTCATCTCGGCGTTGACATGGGTGAGCGGATATGTCGAGATTTCGTCGTTGCATTCCGAGAGGTTCTTGTTGCTGATTTCGCCTATCTTTGCCGTCGATACGTCGAGTGCGGTGGTGCTTCCAGCGTCGAAGGCTGCGAGTTTGCAGCGCATGAAGTAGTCGTCGAGTTTTGTCTTGATGGCGTCGATGGCGGCTGTCGCGGCGGCGGTGTTGTCGCCGTAAACGAAGATACCGTCTTTTCCTGCTTCGCCTGCTTCTTTCCATGCCGTGAAGTCGGCGAGGTCGGCGTAGAATTTCTCGATGTGGTCGGTGTTGACACCCGGGTCGCCGCTGCGGTCGGTGGCGCTGCCCACCATGCCGATGATGTTGCCGATGATGGCTTTCAGACCGTCGTCGTCGGTGGAGTTGGCGGTGATGATGCCGTCGCCGTTGAAGCGTGTCTTCGCGAAGATGGCCAAGCTGTCGGAGACGTCGGCGACAGTGATCTTGTCTTTGCCGTGTCCGAGATTCTCAACGATTTGCAAGGCTGACTCGTAAAGTTTCTTTCCTTCTTCTGTCTCCTGGTTAAAGTCGGAAAGGTTGAATTCCGACTCGCGTCTCGTCAAAACATCGGGGTTTTTGACGATTTTGATGAGCCATTTAGAGGCCTCAATCACCTCGTTGACGTGAATTTTCCCGTCGCCGTTGGTGTCGAGCATCTGCATGGTCTTGGCGTCTATTTCAAGATCGTTTATCGGGCAACTCAATGTTGTCCACAGTTTCTGGTCGAGTTCGTCGAGGTGGGCGATGTCTTCACCGCAGTCGATGTTCACGCGTGTCACGCCGCCGATGGTCGAGAACTTCCAATCGTAATTACCGTTTGACTTCATATTTCAACATTTAAATTTTTGCAAATTTACTATATTATTTATTCGACTTTCAAATATTTAAAAAAAATTAATTCACTCTCACAAAATCGTAGTCAATTTTGTCGCCAACGGTGAGAATTGTGTAAAATGCTTTTTCCGCCGGGTCTTCAATTGCGTCAACACGCAGATATTCAACACCTTTGAAGGTGGTGAAGTCGCGACTGTGCGAATGCCCCTGCAAAACCATGCTGACGTGATATTTTGAAAACAGCTCCGTCAGGTCGAATGTCTCCTCCATCGTGAAGTTGCTCGTGTGGCCTTGCGATGTGTCTTTCTTGAAGAAATGAGTGTGCGTGTAAATGATGATGTTTCTGTAACCTGACTGTGATTTCTCTTTCAGAAGTTCTTCGAGCCAGTCGCGCTGGTCGGTGCCGAGCGTCCCGTTGGCCGAATCGAGACAGACGAAAATGTCTTTCATCCCGGAAGGTGTAATCACTTCAAACCAGTAAGTGGCTGTGTGCCAGCGGTTTCTGAATTCATTCCATTGGTCATAGTAAATGTCGTGGTTGCCGAGTGCGTGATATAACGTCCTGCCGGCATCAAAGATTGGCTGCACGTGTTCCGCATAGTAATTCCAGTGTTTTGAAGCGTTTATCTGGTCGCCGAGATGCAGCGCGAACGGAGCGGCATCGACATCCGACAGATACGTCTCGACAAAGGCGTCAAGGTTGTTGGTTGAGAAATCGACATGCGAGTCGCTCATCACGTAAAGTCTGTAATCATCCTGATTTACAATGACTTTGTCGTATCCATGCATCTCGTCATATTCTTTCGACTGTTTGAAACGCTCGTTTGACGAGGCGGAGATCGAGGTGAACATGCCGAGCATGTCGAGGTTGTTGTCTTTGCTGCATGAGGTCATCAGAAACATGATGGCTGCCAAGAGTATGGTTTTGTTTTTCATTTCGGTAAGATTATTTGTCATGATTAGAATTTGTATTTGACGCCGGTTTTGAGCCAGGCAGCGTAGAATGTGGCGTCGAGGTGGAACATTCCGGTCGGTTTCAGCGTGGCTTCGGCGACGATGCTGAGTTTTTCGTTCAACGAGGCGCGGCCGCCCACGGTGAATATCGGCTGCCAGACGCGCTCGTATTCAAATTCGTTGTAGTTCGCCCCGACGAAGTAAACGTCCCACGGGTTGCCGAAACCTTTTATGCTTGCGGCCACCCGCCAAAGCACGTTGAAAGGCTCAACTATGTAATTGTCAACGGAATGCCAGTCGCGGCCGATGGCATCGATGATTTTAGCGAAGATGCCGACCTGCACAGAAAAATGTCTCATCCTGTAACCCGCACTTCCGGAATAAACAAATTCGTAGGCTTTGTCTCTCGAAAAAATCCTCGAATGAAGTGTCCCGTCAAGGAAGACTTGCCCGTTTTTACACACGTCGAAATATGGGCTTGCGGTGAGTCCTATTGAGAATACGTTTGACGAAAGTCCTTCAAAATCAAGATGAAAATCGATTTTGTCAAGATGCAACGCACCCTTGATGTCGCCGCCGCCATACCATCTCCATGTGTCGTTGTAGCCTAAAACGCCTTGCGCGGTGATGTCGCCGCTCGCTTTGCGTTGTTTCTCCTGCGCTGAAATCATCAGAGGAAAGACGCATATTAATAAAAGGAGTAATTTCTTTTTCATGCAGAAATGATTTTTTAAAGCGCAAATTTACGAAAAAAAGAATTTCTCAAACAAGATTTATTTTGAGAAAAACAAAGAAGGCCATCCGTTTCCGAATGACCTTCAATGTTTTGTCGGAGCAGCCCGACTCGAACGGGCGACCGCTTGCACCCCATGCAAGAATGCTAGCCAACTGCACCATGCCCCGATGCCTCGAAATGCGGCGCAAAGATACAAAAGATTTCGATATGTCGTGAAATAAATTTCACATTTATTTAATTACTTCAAAATCAATGTGGTAATGAGCCGTTTGAAATCGGTAATCTTCATTTTTGTGCAAAAATCAGAAATGACACCTATGTCATGTTTTCATAAAAAGAACAGACGGACGTAGAAGCCCGTCTGTTCTTTTGCTTTTTTGGCAAGCGTCTTTTCCGGGAATCCGAAGCTTGTCAATATGTTTTTCAGATTATTTCTGGACAATGGTAATCTTGACTTCAACGCGGCGGAGTTCCGAATAGAAATCCATGATTTCAGGGTAGTCAGATGATAAGACCCACAAGGTGCCGGCTTTGTAATTGCTGTTGTTCAACTTCTTGATGACATATTCCTTGTTCTTGACATTTGAGTTTTCAAGAAGTCTTAGGTAGTTCTCCCAGTCGGCTCCGACAATTGTGATGTCGTATTTGGCATCATTAATCTTGTTTCCGAGGGCGTCTGCGAGGTATTTCTTAACCGATTCGGCGCGTTCATTTGAAATATTGTTGTTGAATTCGTCTTTGCCTTCTGGTGAGGAATAACTGACGATATTGATGCTCTCAATTTCTGCGTCATCGAGTTTGTTGATTAAATCAAGTATCGAATTGTCAACAGTCTCTCCATTAACATTTGCGTCGTTTCTTGAGAATCCGAACACGAGGTCATAGTCGGTACGGGTTTCTTTCTTGACGGGTGTCGCCGGAACTT
>JAUNNU010000088.1:0-5818 GCA_030537295.1 Bacteroidia bacterium | reverse complement strand
GGCTTCTTCCACAATAGTCTCCTGAACAGGCTCTTGAACTGGTTCCTGAACCACAACTTCTGGAGTTTTTTGTTTCGCTGGCTTTTTCTCTTCAACTTTTATGAAGTTGTAACGCAATCCGATGTTTCCTGTGCCAAACCAGTCTTTGTGTTTGCCGCGTCTCATTCCGTCGATGGCGTCTGTGTCTGTGTATGCCATGGTAAAGTCTGCAAACAGATTGACGTTATTCGAGACCTTGAACTTGAACATCACACCCATCGGTACGTCAAGCGCAACCATTCTGTTGTCAATGCCGTTGCCCTTCATCCCTTTGGGCGAGCTGCTGTAACCATAGTTATACTCAATTCCGTCAGCTGTAGTTGCATTTGATCTGAAATGAAGACCTCCGATACCGGCATGAACCAACATGCCAAACACCCTTTTACGATTATAACCGCCAAACAGAGATACGAGGTCAGCTGACAAATTCAAATCGGCTGACAAAAAGTTTGACTTGTCAATGTTGAAGTCGTTCTCGAGATTGCCGTTCAGCGTGCCGGCTCCGACTCTTCCATAAACAGTGAAATGTTTGCCGAATGCATAGCCAGCATCGAAATTGGCGTTGAATCCCAGTTTGTCAAATTGATTGGCTTTGTTGTCACCGTATAAAACAGTACCACCTCCTTCTAAACCAAGGAACCAATAACTTTTGAACTTTCTTTGTCCCATCATTGATGTCGTGATAAGAGCTAACATGGTGAAGAACAATACTTTCTTTAAAGTAAATTTATTCATAGTGTCATTTTTAGATTAATTTTTAGACTAAAATTTCAATTTGCAAAGGTATAAAAATTTTCAAAACAAATGGTTGTTTAAAAAAAAGATTTTTGCTATTAGATTGACTCAGTAGTCAATGGCTTAAAATCAAATCATTTCAACTTCTGACGAACACTTCGCTCGCTTCGTGTCCGTTTCTTCTCACCTCAATGTGAGTCTTGATTCTGTCTTTCAGGCTGTCAACGTGGCTGATGATGCCGACTTTGCGTTTGCCGCCGGCGTTGAGGTGTTCGAGGGCGTCCATCACGGTGTTTAGATATTCACCGCTGAGCGTGCCGAAACCTTCGTCGATGAACAAAGTCTCAACCGAGAGGCCGTTTCTGTTAAGCCCCGAAAGCGCCAACGCCAACGCCAATGAAACGAGGAAACTCTCGCCTCCCGACAGCGTGCCGACCGGACGGATCGCCCCGTTTTCGTAGTCATCGATGACGGCGAGCGTCAGGTCACAGCAGTCGAGATGATAACGGTTCGACAGCTGGTTGAGAAATCCGTTTGCGCCAACTAACAGATTCTTAAGCACATAACTCTGAACGATACGCTGGAATTTCTTTCCGTCGCTGTCACCGAGCTTCCTGTTGAGACCGTCCCATCTCTTGAAATCAGCTTCGAGTTTCTTGCAGTCCTCAAGTTGCTCGCCGATTTCTGTCCGGCGTTTTTCATCGTCAATGAGCCGCTGATTTTCCATGCCGACGGCTTCGTTTTTTACCGCAATTGCTTCGCTTAACTCTTTGATTTTCACATCTAAAGCATCAGATGTCTCATCTTCTGAAATATCCGGTTTTGAGTTCTGATGCTCGGCAAAATCCTTGTCGGCATTGGCTTTCTCGCCTTTTTTGCGGTTGATGCCATCGTCGATTTCTTTTATCGCATCGCGTCTCTGCTTGATGTCGGAATCCGACAAAGCGATGAGTTCCGCAATCCGCTTCTCGTCAATGTCATTGTGCCGCTCAAAGAAATCGTTCATAAATGCTTGACATTCTGTAATTTCTGAATTAGATTCGGCAAGTGTTTTCTTTGCTGTCGCAGTTTCAGTGTAGAGTTCGTTGAGTCGGGCGACGAGGTTTTTATCATTATATGTCGCCTCGGCGGAAATGTTTTTCCATTCTTCTTGAATTTCAATAATTTTGTCAATTGTCTCTTTTGATATGTTTAAATCGTTGATATTCAATTTAATGTTTTTATCTAATTCTGATTGTTCCGACAGTTTGCTTTGATATGTCAGTGCATCGTTTTTCAGTTTTTCGATGAATGACAGTCTGTCGGCGTTCCATTCCGATTCCCAATTTTGATAACTGATATGTTCTTTCGCTTTTGCGAATGAAGTCTTGGCAATATCGGCGAAAACTTTCTGCTGGTTGATGAGATTTTTAATGTTTGTCTTGCAAATGTTAACGGAATTTTCCGCCTTGGTCACTTCGTCAGAAGCCTTGTCAAGTTCTTTTTGCGTAACTTCATTTTTCTCTCTTTGAATTTCTAAAATGCTTTGATTCAATGAGTTATAATCAAGAATCTTGTCGGATATTTCTTTTTTCCTGTTGTTTGTTTTATCTAAAAGATTTTTCAGCAGTTCGCCGACATTAGGCAGGTTGCTGTCGATTTTGCATTTAGAACAATTGATAATAAATGTGTTATGTTTTTCGTTGTAAGAGTTCTTCAATTCGCTTAAATCATTTTCTTCTTTTTCGGCAGTTATCACAAGAGCCTTGACGGAAGTCTGTTTCTCATTTCTCGATGTCTCCGCTTGTTTCTTTTTGTTTTCCTTTTCAAGTAATTCCTTTTCAAAAGGTTCGAGTATTTTCGCAAATTCTTCGTCTTTGATGATGTCGTTGACTTTCTGGCCGCAGACAGGACAAATATCGCCTTTTAACAAATTGTGTCTCAATACTTTGGCGAAATTGCCTGTTGATTGTCTCAGCTTGTCAAGGCGATTTTTTGCGTCTTGGTATTTTGTTTCGGCTTTTTCAAAATCCGATTGTATATCTTTTAAGATTTGTTGCTCAAACGACAATTTTTTCTTTATATCAATGATTACATTTTCTTTTTTTGAGATGTCAGATTTTCTTTCATTCAGGTTGTCAAGGAGGTTTAATGTGTTGTTGAGGAGGTCCAATCCGTTCTGAAGTCTTCTTCCTTCTGTATCTAAAGCGTTGATATCTATTGTGTTAAGAATAGCTTGTTTTTCATTGATGGCCTCTTGTTTTTTCTTGTTCTCGGCAGCCGCGGTTTGAAGCCTGATATTTGTATTAGCTAATGTTTCCTGAAGTTTCGGGAGTTTTTCATTTTCATTTTTAATATAATTGTTGCATCTCTCGGCTTCTTTTTTGTTGTTGATGAAGATTTGAAGGTCTGAAATTATCGTCTGATGATTTTCAAACATTTGCGTTAAATGTGTTTGCTTTGCGAGAAAGTCATCGATTTCTGTTTTCTGCGTTTTTATTTTATCAAGATTTGCTTTGAGCCATTCAAAATTTCCAATCAGTATTTTATAAGTCGCTTCTATTTCAAACATTTTTTTTGAAGCGGCATTTCGCTTTGAAGTATTGAGAGTCAATGATTTATATGTTTCACGAGCCTTTCCAGAAATGTCCCAGTCTTCAAGTATTTTTTTATTCGATTTATATGAATCAGACTCGATAAATTTTGTCATTTCTGAAAGTTCGTCGATGATGTTTTTAAGTTTGTCTTCTTTTAACTCGTTGTTTTTCAGCCAATTGGATTTGTTTTCTATTTCTTTTTTCAGATTCTGATTTTGCTCAACTTCAGTTTTAAGAATTTTTATTTTTTCTTTTGAATCTGTAATTTCCTGATTGTTAAGAAGTTCTTTCGATTTGCTTTCAATAAGTTTGTTTAATTCTTCGAAGGTTTTCTTTTTTTGACTGCATGTCTCAAAAATACGTTGGCCGATGAGTTTGAATTTCTCGGTTTTTGTAAGTTTTTCAAGGATGGCGGCTTTCTCGTCGTCGGTGCTGAAGAGGAATTTCGTAAACTCGCCTTGTGCGAGCATGGTGGTGCGGCAGAATTGTTCAAACGTCAAGCCGATAAGGTCAACAATTTGTTTCTCAACCTCTTTTGTTTCAGTTTTATCATTGATTGTCAGAGAGTTCTGAACCTTAAGGTTGCCGTCTATTTTCCCTCTTGCGCGGTTGCCCTCCCATCTTGCGATGCAGTTTTTCCTGTCATGGACGAAGGTCAGTTCCGCAAAAGCCGAGGCTGTGTTGCGTCGCATGATCTGTTCAACCTTGTCGTACGCGCTTCCCGCAATCTCCACCGCGTCTTTAGTTGAACGACTTTTTGAAAAGCGCGGCGTACGGCCGTATAATGCGAGGCAAATGGCATCGAGAATTGTTGTCTTGCCGGAGCCGGTGTCGCCGCAAATGAGAAATAAATCACTGTCAATCAATGGTTTCTGCGTGAAGTCAATGATTGCGTCGGCAATAGAGGCAATGTTTTTGATGACTAATTTCTGAATTTTCATAATCTTATATTATAAGGTGTTTTCTTTTTCGATTTGTTCGATGACTTCGATGAGCATTTTCTGTTGTTCTTCGTCAAGTTCTTTGGTCTGTCTCGCCACTTCAACTATCTGATTTGAGGTCATTTCCTTTATCTCATCAAGCGAAAGACTTTGGTTTTCAATGGTTTGAGAAAAATCGTCCTGCCTGATTGGATTTATCGAACAATACCTGCATTTATGGCAGTCTTTGTCACCTAAAGTATTGATAATGCGTTCGTTGATTTCTGCGGCGTTGTCGTTTCTGCCCATTTTGACATTCAGCCTGAGATAAACATCTTCATCAATCACATCTTTGATAAGCGGGATAATCTCCTCAATTGTAGCACCTTTTGGCTCAAGCAAATCTTCCTTTGGCAAGGTGCGAACAGGTCTCAACTCATTGATTGGCAATATTTTAATATTTGGAACATTGTTGTGCTTATTGATTTCAATAATCGTGACGGAATGTTCGTATTCTTCGTTGAAAGTGATTGCCATCGGCGTGCCGCTGTAACGGATGCGTTTCCCGCCGCCGACATACTGCGGATGATGAATGTGTCCGAGCGCGATGTAATCGTAATAATCGCCGAGCTGACTGGCGTCGGAATATTCCAAACCTCCTATAATCTCTTGGCCATCAGTGCTTTTTTCAATTTTATGACCTCTCACGTTACTACCGAAGACCGCAAGATGTGCCGAAAGTATTACAGGCAGGTTTTCGGTATTAAGTTCCTTCGCTTTTTCCTGTAAGGCATTGAAATACAATGTTTGACGGTCGAAAGTCTCATCTTCCGAAAGTTGCGGGAAGTTTCTGCCGGAAGAGTAGGGGACTGCCGCAATCCAGCCTTTGCCATATATATTAATAAGGTGTTCCTCGACATTGCCCGAAACATTACCTATTATGTATATATTGAGTTTGTCCCAGAGTTTTTTGTCGATTTCGAGTCGCGAATAGCTGTCGTGGTTGCCGGCTGTTACCACGATTGTCATTGTATCGCATTGATTATGAATGTTTAATAATTCATCCACAAACATTGTTTGTGTTTCAATATTAGGAGTGGCGACGTGAAAAATATCGCCGCTGACAATCATTGCATCTGGTTTTTCGTTCTTTACGATGTCGGCAATTTGACGCAAAAAGTGAATTTGTTCGTCTTTGCGGTCGAAATCGTATAGTTTCTGTCCCAAATGCCAGTCGCTTGTGTGAAGTGTTTTCATAATTTTTTAAAATGCAAAAGTACTATTAATAATCGTGAATTTGGCTTTTCTTTGTGGTAAAATTTTTCATAGGTGGAATGTTGGCAGCTATTAATAATTAGGTGAGTTGAAAAATCCTAAAAGAAAGTTTGAAATAGGTCCATTGTTAAAAAACCAAAATGCCGGGATTGTTTAGAAGGCTGTTTCGGCCGTTTTTTGTTGTAAAACCCATCAAAAATCTTTTATTTTTTCCTATTTTGGCGTGGAATTGGCGTAATTTTCGTTCGGAAAAAGTGCGGGAAAGCGCAAAAC
>JAUNNU010000087.1 GCA_030537295.1 Bacteroidia bacterium | reverse complement strand
TTCCTATCACCTATCATCGGTTCAAAAGAGATTTCCTGAACGTTGATAACTTCTTTCCCTTTCGGGACGACAATCTCGAAAACGTCACCGACTTTCTTGCCAATCAACGCTTTAGCTATCGGTGAGATGAAAGACAAAAGCCCTTTCTGCAAGTCGGCCTCGTCAACGCCGACGATGCGTACCGTGCGGTCGTTGTATCTGACCCACGCGCCAAAACTCACCACGTCTTTGTTGGCCTTCGACAATTCGACCTCCACCGCCGAATTGATACGGTCAACGAGAAGTTTCAGTTTTGCATCAATAAAATTAGAGAGGATATAATTATCTCCAGCCCCAACACGTTGGTTTTCAAGGTCTTGGCGTTCTTTTATCAAAGCGTCAAGACCTTCGTGCGTGACGTAGTTCGGCATTCCTTTGGGCAGATACGCCCTCGGCGGCACCATCGGAATCTCTTCCTGGTCGCCTTCCTTTATAAAACCTCGGCTCACGCTAATTCAGGATCATGTCAAACTTGCCGATTCTTGTCTTTACGCATTCGTAAGTGGCGGCGAACTGCATTATCGCATTCAACGCTCTCTTGCTCGGCCTCATCTCGGAGCAAATGTCGTTCACCACGTTTCTCACCTCACTTTCAAATGCTATGTCATCATACAATGACGATGTAAATTCAGGTGTAATTTTCAAACTCATAGGCACTCATTTTCATTATTAACAGGGCATTAACGCTATGAGCTTACGGTTTATTATATCACGAAATGAAAAGTTTTCAAAAATTTTGATGTTTGGGGAGTTGAGAGCGAAGTCATCCGGAACAAACGCCCTCAACTCTTAATTTTCAATGCTTTATGCAGAAAGAATAAGTTTCTTTTCCTTGGCCATTTTACGAAGGTTGATGATAGCATAACGCATTCTTCCGAGTGCGGTGTTGATGCTGACATTCGTGGCGTCCGCAATTTCCTTGAACGACATATCGGAATACATCCTCATTTGCAGAACCTCACGCTGTTCCTCCGGCAGGAACTCAATCATGCTGCGTAAGTCACTGTAAATCTGTTCAGTCACCATTTTATCCTCCACCGAAGGGTCTGACATCCTGACATTATCCATGAGGTCGTAGTCGTCTTTTGTCGGATCAACCATAGGCAGACGTTTCGCTTTTCTATAGTAATCAATGATGAGATTATGAGCGATGCGCATCGCAAACTGAATGAATTTCCCTTCTTCCTGATAAGCTCCCGCCTTCAAAGTCCTGATTATTTTCAGAAAAGTGTCCTGGAACAAATCATCAGCGAGTTGCTTGTCCTTGACGAGCATCAAGATGTATGAAAACACTTTGTCTTGGTAACGGTCAACCAATAATTGAAAACTGGCAACATCACCGTTCTGGTAACGCTGAACCAATTCTTTGTCATTTAATATCTCCGACATAAGTCCCCCTTTTTTAAGGTTTTACAAATTTAAAAAAGGTAAAATTTATTCGATAGCGACTCTCCTATAATTATTAGTTAGACTTAATTTATTTTCCGTAAAAATTTCTGCAAATATATAGTCTTTTTTCAAACCGTGCAAATTTTTTTTGTAATTTCGTGAAATTTTTTCAGAAGACGGTTTTTAATGGAGAAACTAACTACTATAGATATACATGGTGCGAGGGTCAACAACCTGAAAAACATTGACTTAAGCATTCCAAAAAACAAGTTGATTGTCATAACGGGTCTATCAGGTTCAGGCAAATCTTCTTTAGCTTTTGACACGATTTATGCCGAGGGGCAGCGTAGATACGTGGAAAGTCTCAGTGCCTACGCGCGTCAGTTCATGGGTCGTTTGAGCAAGCCGGATGTCGATTTGATAACAGGGTTGTCGCCTGCCATAGCGATACAGCAACGGACGATGACTTCAAATCCGCGTTCGACGGTAGGAACGACAACGGAAGTTTATGAATACCTGAAACTTCTGTACGCCCGCATCGGCCGCACCTTCTCCCCCATTTCCGGCAAGGAAGTGAAACGCCATCAGGTCGGCGACGTCGTCGATTTCATCATCGAGCAAAAAGGCAAGGCCGTCTATATCCTCTCCCCAATCATTCTGCCCGAAGAAAGAACGCTTCAAGACCATCTTAACATTTTGCTTCAGCAAGGTTTCAACAGACTGATTATCAAGGGAGAACTAATCAGAATTGAAGATTATCTGAAAGGAAAATGCAAAGACAAGCCGAAAGACATCCGCATTATGGTTGACAGATTGAAAGTCAGCGACAAGACATCCGAAAACATCGGGCAGCTTGCTGATTCGGTGCAGACAGCGTTTTACGAGGGCAAAGAGACATGCATCATAATGGTTGACGACGGCGGCGAGAAGAAAGAGCACACATTTTCCTCGCGTTTCGAAGCGGACGGGATAACATTCGAGCCGGTGACGGCACATCTTTTCGCATTCAACAACCCGTATGGCGCATGCAAGACCTGCGAAGGATTCGGAAACATCATCGGCATCGACGAAGACCTTGTAATTCCTGACAAGTCGCTTTCGGTTTACGACAACGCAATCGCATGTTGGCGAGGCGAAAAAATGAGCGAGTTCCGCGACCACCTCGTCAGAAACGCTCACCATTTCGATTTCCCTGTTCACAAACCTTATTACGAACTCACTGAAAATCAAAAGGAAACGCTTTGGAAGGGAAACAAATATTTCACGGGCATCAACGATTTCTTCGACCAGCTGCAAGCCGAATCGTACAAGATTCAGTACCGTGTGATGCTTTCGCGTTACCGCGGCAAGACCACTTGTCCGGATTGTCGTGGGAAACGTCTCCGTCCTGAAGCCAACTACGTGAAAATCAACGGGAAAAGCATAACGGATCTGGTGACGATGCCGCTTTCGGAACTTAATACGTTTTTCAACACGCTGAAACTTACGGATACCGAAGCCACCATCGCCGAACGTCTCCTCATCGAGATAAAGAACCGGCTCGGATTCCTCGACGAGGTCGGGCTTGGCTACCTCACACTCAACCGCGCCTCGAACACGCTCTCCGGCGGCGAAGCACAACGCATCAACCTTGCGACGTCATTGGGAAGCAGCCTCGTCGGTTCAACTTATATTTTAGACGAGCCGAGCATCGGTCTGCATTCACGTGACACACAACGACTTATAAACGTCTTGAAGCGTCTGCGCGACATCGGCAACACCGTAATCGTGGTGGAACACGACGAGGAAATCATCCGCGCCGCCGACCAAATCATCGACATCGGGCCATACGCCGGACGTTTCGGCGGCGAACTCGTTTTCCAGGGCGACATCAAGGCGATGATGAAAAACGGAAACTCGCTTACATCAAAGTATATTTCCGGCAAGATGGAAATCCCCATTCCGAAACGCCGCCGCAAATGGAACAACGCGATACAGTTCGACGGCTGCTTGGAACATAACCTCAAGAATATCAACGTGAAGATACCGTTGAACGTTCTCACCGTCGTGACCGGTGTCAGCGGCTCCGGCAAGTCATCGTTGGTGAACAGCATCATCTACACCTCTCTCAAAAAATATTTCGGCGGCACCGCAGAAAAGACCGGCACCTTCGGGAAGATGCACGGAAGTCTGCAGGCAATCAAGGCGGTCGAGATGATTGACCAGAATCCGATTGGCAAATCAACACGTTCAAACCCAGTCACTTACGTCAAAGCTTTTGACGACATCAGGGCTTTGTTTGCGGAACAGAAACTGTCGAAGATGCGCGGCAACAAAGCGGGTTATTTCTCGTTCAACGTACCCGGAGGCCGCTGCGACAACTGCGAAGGCGAAGGCGTCTTGAAAGTGGAGATGCAATTCATGGCCGACGTGTTTCTGCAATGTGACGTGTGCCACGGAATGCGATACAAAGAAGAAGCGTTGGAGATTAAATTCTTAGACAAAAACATCTTCGACATCCTTGAAATGAGCATTGACGATGCCGTGACATTTTTCAGCCAGCCAAACAGCAACAAGACCATCACCGACCGTATCATAATGAAACTCAAACCGTTGCAAGATGTCGGACTTGGATACCTTAAGATGGGGCAGCCCTCGTCAACGCTTTCGGGCGGCGAAGCGCAGAGGATAAAACTTGCGTCGTTCTTGGTCAACGGAACCAACGAACAACCGACTTTATTCATCTTCGACGAGCCGACGACGGGGCTTCACTTCCACGATGTCAACAAACTTCTCGCCGCATTTGAGGCCTTGATTAACAACGGGCATTCGCTCATCGTCATCGAGCACGACCCCGATGTCATCAAGACTGCAGACTGGATCATCGACCTCGGGCCAGAAGGCGGCGACAAAGGCGGGAACATCGTTTTTGAAGGCACACCTGAAGAACTCACTAAATGCGAAGAAAGTTTCACTGCCAGCATCGTGGCGAGGAAACTTTCAAAAAGAATGTAAATCAAAAAAATGTTTCAGAAATCGTCTAAGTGTAAATCAATGTCGCAGTGACTTTTGAGAAATCCTTGTTTTTCAAGTCGTTAGAATCAATAAGCACGTGCATCATTCCGAAATCGACGAAGTTGAGGCAAAAATCATCGTCCTCATCGGAATCGACCTGAAGCAATTCCACCCATCCCTGATACGGTGCGTCCCAATCCTCCCAAGGCATGTCAAACGGCACGCCGAGGAGTTTATGCCCGTCGCATTCGGCTTTCTCCAACGAAAATTCTATGCTCCTTGGCGTTATTGCCAATGGCTCACCATCTTCATCTTCAAAAACAATCTGTTTAAATTCCTGATTTTCAATATCTTCAATATAAAAAACTTTTATATCATCTCTCTGCCAATATTGATTTTCAGGATAATAGCAATCAAGCCAACCGAAATAATAATCCACTGCGCCAAAAAAATAAAGCATTCCTTTGTGTGGCAACACGTTATCTTCATCAAACTTCGCCAATTCATCACATCTAATTTGGCAGATAAAGCACAAATCATCTGGAATCGGGTAGTTTTCCGGCACATCAGGATTCCCAAACCATTTGCTTTTCATGTACAAGTCGTCATTCGACTTTGAAAGATTCAGTCTGATAGATTTCATCATATAAAATTTTTGCAAAAATAAATAAAATGTAATAACCAAAGTAAAATTTCGTTAAGAAAATGTTGATTTATTTTATTTATTTTTAATAAATTTGCAAGCTGAAACGAGCAATTTATTTTCATTTTTAAGATGGATAGATTCAAAGCGATTTTGAACAACATGTCATTTTTAACAGTCTGGCTTTTGGGATTGCTATTTTTTTCCAATCCATTGAAAGTCAAGGCTCAAGACACCATTGTCATTTCGCCTGAATATATCATCAAAATGGATACAATTGAAACTTTCGACACCATTTTTGTCATCGACACGCTGATAAAGCCGAGACAGATTATCAAAATTGACACGATCAGGACGAGCCAAGCAATTGAGGCAAATGACATCGAGCAAAGCGCCAAATATGCGACAGCTGGAAAGATAAACGGCAACATAGGTTTCACAATCAATCAGTTAGCCATAACACATTGGGCCGCCGGAGGTGAGAGCAATGCGAGTGGGAAAGTATTGGCGGATTTCAAATACACCATCGACAAGAAAAAATTCAGCTATGTGACTTCGGGTATTTTCGCATACGGCATTTCCGGTTACGCAAAAAGCAAGCGTGTTGAGAAGACCGAGGACCGCTTTGAAATGTCGATGACGATGTCGAACAACAACCAGAAGCACCTCACATTCACATCAATCGCGACATTGAAGACGCAGTTCACAAACGGATACTCCTACCCTAACGACTCCGTTCCTATTTCAAGTTTTTTCGCCCCTGCATATCTCACATTATCAGTTGGTTACACCTACACAATCAGCAAAAACCTATCATTGTTTTTCAGTCCCGTAGCCGGTAAAATGACTTTCGTGTTAAGGCAGTCGCTCGCCGACCAAGGGGCGTTTGGTGTTGAAGCCGGATATTGGAATGTCATCGCCGGCGACAGCATCTGGGTGCCAGGAAAGAACTTCCTTGGCGAGCTTGGCATAAACATTTTGGTGAAATATGCGCGAGATTTCGCCCCAAACATCAGTTTGTTTTCAACATTGAACTGCTACAACAATTATCTTGACCCTAACAAATCAAACAGGTGGAACATTGATGTTGACTGGGAAACAGGGCTAAAGATGACCATAAGTAAAAGAATATCAACGATTATCAATATACACTTCATCTACGATGACAACATCAAGTTTGCGGTAACAGAATTCGAAGACGGAATTGAGGTCGTAAAACACCGACCAATTCTTCAATTTAAAGAATCGCTTGGTATTACTTTTTTATATAAATTTGCAAATTGATTCTGAAAAATAAAATTACAGAAAATATGAACATATTAGTAACCGGATGCAATGGTCAACTTGGGACTGAATTCAGGAAGATTTCAGCCAATGGCGATGCCAACAATTGGATTTTCACAGACGTTGAAGAACTTGACATCTGCAATGAAAATGCTGTAAATGAATGTTTTACAAACAACAGCATTGACATCTGCATAAATTGCGCAGCATACACTGCCGTTGACAAGGCCGAAGACAATTACGACATGGCGAGGAAACTAAACGCCTTTGCCGTGAAGATTCTCGCAGACGCATGTAAGAAGCGTGGCGCATTATTTTTCCATATATCAACAGATTATGTTTTCAAAGGCGACGGCAACGAACCGCATTTGGAGACGGAACCTGTTGCGCCATTGTCAGTTTACGGCAAGACGAAAGCCGAAGGCGAACAACTCATCAGAGAATCAGGATGCTCACATGTCATTATAAGAACTTCATGGCTCTATTCGTCAGTCGGCAACAACTTTGTCAAGACAATGTTACGGTTAGGTTCTGAAAGGGAGACGGTTACTGTTGTCAACGACCAAATCGGAAGTCCGACATGGGCATTAGACCTCGCCCATTTCATCATGCTGATTCTCAACAAAAACGGCAAGAAAGAGATTCATGAGACATTCCATTTCAGTGACGAAGGAATCATTTCATGGTGCGATTTCGCCAATGCAATTTTTGAACTTGGAGGCAAGAACTGCAAAGCGTTGCCTATCACCACTGCGCAGTTCGGAGCCAAGGCACATCGTCCGGCATACAGCGCCTTCAACAAAACAAAAATCAAGGACTTCACGGGAGAAGAAATTCCGTTCTGGAGAGACAGCCTTATCAAATGTTTGGAAGAATTAAACAAAATCAATTAATAATAACTCAAAATTAAAGCTTATGAGCAACGTAACACCTGAAATTATTGCAAAAGCAAAGTCATGGTTATCAGAACAATACGATGAAGATACCAGACGACAGGTTCAGAATCTTATTGACAATGACCCTAACGAGCTGACTGAAAGCTTTTACCGCATCCTTGAATTCGGAACTGGAGGACTTCGTGGAATCATGGGTGTCGGGACCAACAGAATGAACATATACACTGTTGCGATGGCCACACAAGGTCTTGCGAATTACATCAAGATGATGTATGCCGACATGAAACAGCCGCAAATCGCCATTGCATACGATTGCCGCAACAACAGCAAGGAATTTGCAAGAATCACAGCCGATGTCATGACAGCAAACGGAATCAAAGTATTCCTTTTCAGCGCATTACGTCCGACGCCAGAACTCTCGTTCGCCATTCGTGAACTGAAATGTCAATCGGGAATTGTTGTGACAGCCTCACACAATCCGAAAGAATACAACGGTTACAAAGTTTATTGGGAAGACGGCGGGCAAGTCGTCGCACCGCACGACAAGAACATCATCGCCGAAGTGATGAAGATAACCGACATCTCCATGGTGAACCGCAAAGGCAATGATAAACTTCTCGAAATGCTTGATGAAAAATTCGATGAAATATATCTCGCCAAGGTGATGGAGTTATCCTTGTCGCCGAAGCTCATCAAGAAGCACAAGAATCTGTCATTCGTTTACACTCCGATTCACGGCACAGGCGGGCAGTTGATGCCGAAGTTATTTGCGAAAGCTGGTTTCAAGAATTTCCATCCTGTTGAAGAGCAGATGATTACAGACGGGAACTTCCCGACCGTTGTCTCTCCGAACCCGGAGGAACACGCAGCGATGACGATGGCGTTAGACAAAGCCAAGGCGATGAATGCCGATGTCGTCTTAGCCACCGACCCTGATGCCGACCGTGTCGGTGTCGCCGTAAAAAACGACGAGGGCGAATTCATCCTTCTCAACGGCAACCAGACAGCGAGCATCCTCACCTACTACATTCTGACACGTTGGGAGGAACTTGGGAAACTAAAAGGCAACGAATTCATTGTCAAGACGATCGTCACCAGCGACATACTCATCAAGATTGCCAACAAGTTCCATGTCAAGACTTACGATGTCCTTACCGGATTCAAGTACATCGCTGACAAAATTCTCAACAAGCCTGAAGAGAAGTTCATCTGCGGAGGCGAAGAAAGCTACGGATTCCTTGTCGGCGACTTCGTCCGCGACAAAGACGCCATCATCACATGCTTCATGCTCGCGGAAGCCACAGCGTGGGCCGCCGAGCAGGGCAAGACATTGTATCAGATTCTCAAAGACATCTACAAGGAATTCGGCGTTTACAGAGAGAAGCTCGTATCTCTGACGAAAAAAGGCATCAGCGGGATTGAAGAAATCAAGAAAATCATGCTTGAATTCAGAAAGAATCCTCCGAAATCAGTTGTCGGCTCAAGAGTCAACGAAATCAGAGATTACAAACTTGGTGTCAGCAAAGACCTCAATTTCGGCGTGGAGACCATAATCAATCTGCCGAAGTCAGATGTCCTGCAGTTCTTCACAGAAGACGGCATCAAAGTCAGCATAAGACCTTCAGGAACGGAGCCGAAAATCAAGTTCTACTTCTCAATGAATGAACCTGTTGAGAACATCAAGGAACTTGAAGGCATAGAGCAGGAACTCGATGATAACCTCGAAGGCCTCGCAAAATACTTCACCGAAGAAAACAAAGAAAACGAAGAATAGGTGATCAATCACCTATTCTGTGTAAAGCATCTATCGCCAGCTGATAATTAGGGGTATTCCTCAATATCTGGAGATAGATGCTTTTCGCTTCTATGAAATTACCTTTCTGTTCGTATGCTATTCCTTTGTTTAACAAGGCATTAGTCGCATTAGGACTGATTGCGAGTGCATTGTCGAAATACTCGATAGCCCTGTCGTAATCCTGGAGATATACGAGATTCACATAGCCTTTGTTAAAAGCGACATCGAAGTTGCCTGGCATTATTGAATCGAGGTTGTCGTATATCGCCAACGCCTCCATCGGATAACCATTATCTTGGAGATACAATGCTTTTTCATAATATACGCCGGTATTTTCAGGCTGTATCTCTATTGCGAGGTCATAGAAATCCTTTGCGAGGTCATTGCGCTGCGCCGCATAGATGGCGGCAATCTGAACGACCGGGTCAAAGAATTTGTCATCCTGGTCACGGGAAATCATAAAGTTTTTCATGGCGTTCACCGTATCGTTTTCTGACATACATATAATGCCGCGGAGATAGTACGCTTGAGGGTTTATCTTGCTGTATTGCAACGCCTTGTCGATATAAGCATCCGCCATTTTGGAATTTCCCTGGATGAAACTGAGTTCGGCGAGTTTTATCATCGGGCGTGTATCGTAAGGAGCTATTTCCGTGGCCTTGTTAAGCGTCACCATGATATTATCCTGATCTCCGAGTGCATAATACAAGTCGGCCAGAAGCAGCAACGCATCCAAGTTTTTGCCATCGACAGACAAGGCGGAGTTGATGTCACGCATCGCATTTCCTATCTGTTGCTCGGCAAAATATATTCTCGCCCTCTGAACGTAAGCGTCCGCGTCGAGCGAATCGGTGATGACCATATCCTGCGATTTCAGTACGTCATCGCTCACCTGTTCAACTGCTTGAACATCATTTGTTTTCTCTTTTTTAGTACTATCACTTTCAGTGCAGCCAATCAATACGAATGCGCATGCAACGAACAAAAACAGTTTTTTCATTATTTGATAATAGGTGCTTTAAAGTTCCTGATCAGTGTTTTTCAGAGCCTCTGTGATTTTCTCCGTCAATTCTTCCATGAGTTCCGGGTTCTCATCTAACAATCTCTTCAGGGCGTCCCTACCCTGTCCGAGTTTAGTCTCATTGTAGCTGAACCACGAGCCGCTTTTCTTGATGACCCCGAGTTCAACGCCGATGTCGATGATCTCGCCTATGCGTGAAATTCCCTCTCCATAGAGAATGTCAAATTCCGCTTTTCTGAACGGAGGCGCGACTTTATTCTTCACCACCTTGACTTTCACTCTGTTACCGGTCATATTCTCGCCGTCTTTGATCTGGCTGACCTTGCGGATGTCGAGACGCACCGAACTGTAGAACTTCAGTGCGTTACCGCCTGTTGTAGTCTCTGGATTGCCGAACATGACACCGATTTTCTCGCGGAGCTGATTGATGAAGATGCAGACCGTCGATGTCTTGCTGATTGTAGCGGTGAGTTTACGCATTGCCTGTGACATGAGGCGTGCCTGAAGTCCCATCTTGCTGTCGCCCATCTCGCCTTCTATCTCGCTCTTCGGGGTGAGAGCCGCGACGGAGTCGATTACTATCACGTCGATGGCACCTGAACGTATGAGGTTTTCGGCGATTTCTAAAGCCTGTTCACCGTTATCTGGCTGAGACACAAGCAGGTTATCGATGTCAACGCCGAGTTTCTTTGCGTAGAAACGGTCGAAGGCGTGTTCAGCGTCGATGAATGCGCCGATACCGCCTTGTTTCTGTGCTTCGGCCACGACATGCAGTGCGAGCGTTGTCTTACCAGAGCTTTCAGGTCCGAAAATCTCAATGATTCTTCCGCGTGGCATTCCGCCAACGCCAAGAGCATAATCGAGACCGATTGAGCCTGTCGGCACGCAGTCTATCTTCTCCATTTTATTGTCGCCGAGGCGCATGATGCTGCCTTTCCCGAACGATTTCTCAATATTACCCAAAGTGGCTTCCAAAGCCTTCATCTTTTCAAGACGTACTTTTTCAACGTCATCTTCCAAATTCTTACCTGCCATATATGCAACTATTTTTTAATCAATGAATTAAATTTATTTAACAAACGTTGTCCCGGCTTGGTCGTGACGAGTTTCTAATCAAACCGAGACGCACAAAGATAAACATTTATTTTGAAACATCAAGTGCTTTAAGAAAATTTTTAAAAAAATGAGATCAAAAGTGAATTTACACCTTATTATAATAGTCGCAGATATCTTTTATGCCGCATTCTTCGCATTTTGGTTTTCTGGCAATGCAGACATAACGTCCGTGAAGTATCAGCCAATGATGTGCTTTCGACAGAATCGGAGCCGGAATGTGCGCCACGAGTTGCTTTTCCGTCTCAAGCGGTGTCTTTGAATTTTTTGTCAAACCGATACGTGCCGAGACTCTGAAAACGTGAGTGTCAACAGGCATCGCCGCATTTCCGAAAGCCACCGCCGTCACGACATTCGCCGTTTTCCGCCCGACACCGGGCAGCCTCTGAAGCTCGTCAACGTCCGACGGAACCACGCCGCCGAACTCCGACATCAACGTTTTAGCCATTCCGACAAGGTTCTTCGACTTGTTGTTCGGATATGAAATCGACTTGATATATTCATGGACTTCCTCAACAGTGGCATCCGACAAAGTCTTGGCATCCGGGAACCTTTCAAAAAAAGCGGGCGTGGTCATGTTCACCCTTTTGTCGGTGCATTGAGCCGAAAGTATCACAGCCACAACGAGTTGATACGGATTCTCAAACTTCAGCTCACTCTCAGCGACCGGCATGTTCTTTTCAAAATAAGAAATGAAACCTTCATATTTCTCCTTCAAAAAATCCTTTTTCATTTTTCAAAAAATTTGAACAAAAATATGAAAATAATGTTAATTTTGCACAAAAAATTAATATCATGGAAAACACGCTTAACATCGTATTTGTAGGTTCTGACATTGAGGCCAACTATGTGGCATCTCTCCTGAAAGAAAACGAAATCGAGTGCGTCCTGCACAACTCACTATCGCAAAGCATAGCGGCCGGCTGGGTGAACGGCACGCCATCATCAAGCACGGAACTGTCTGTAAACAAAGAAGATACAGAAAAAGCAATTCAGATAATCGACAAATATCTCAACGAAAAATAGACATAGCATTCCCGTTTCAAAACTCAGGATTCCCAAGGTGTCAAAACACACGTCACAGTTGATTTTCTTCACAAAAACGTCATCTACGGATTAATTTCATTGACATAAATTATTCAGCAGTAGTTCTTTACTGCAATGTAAGATTGAGAACGCGAACCATTTTTTGCCAAGGTCTTTCAGCGACGCCCCGAGATGATATATTTCATCATCGATGATTAGAAACCTGTCGTGTGACTTGTTGAAATTTTTAACCGTAATCGGTTGATATTGTGAGTTGTATTTTTCCAAATCGAGTTTGAACTGATTTGAGATTTTAGAAGTGTAAATTGTGACAT